>NZ_JBFTPZ010000016.1:0-130081 GCF_056398745.1 Paenibacillus sp. 01T424
CTTGAACGGGACATTGAAGCCTACATTCACTTTTACAATTACGAACGATTACAGGCGAAACTAAACGGCCTCAGTCCAATGGAGTTTAGGACTAAGGCCGTTTAACAGGTTTTATTATTTGTAATGTCTACTTGACGGGGTGCAGTTCAAAGGTTATTATCCTTTTGGACAGCCTCCTTTTTTCTTAAAGCACTGTTACTTCATTACGGTACCTTTCAAAATCGGATACCCGGCATTCCAGCTTCATCCGAGTGCCTTCTGCTTCGTAGTCCGTTGCATGCACATGCGCATGCTCGTTAAAGTAAGCAACCAAGCGCCCTTGGTTGAACGGAATCAACAGCTCGCATTCCATATAGTCGTCGAAGACATGATCGCGAATAAGCTGAATTAGCTCATTTAGTCCAATATTCTTTTTGGCGGATAGGTAGACGTTGTTATCACGTACTTCCGGATATGGATGCTCCGTCAGATCACATTTATTGTATGCATAAATCGTTGGGAGATTGTAAGCCCCCAGCTCCTTTAACGTCTCATTCGTAACCGCAACAAGCTGCTCATAATCGTCATGGGCGTAGTCGACGACATGTACGAGCAAATCAGCTTCAGTTACTTCCTCTAAAGTTGAGCGGAAGGCCTTCACCAGGTGATGGGGAAGCTGGCTTACGAAGCCGACCGTATCTGTGAGCAAGAATGATTTGTTGTCAGGCAAATCAATACTGCGAACTGAGGTCTCCAGCGTTGCAAAAAGCATATCCTTGGCAAATACCTGTTTGGTTGTCTCTGGATTGTATTTCTCAAGCAAAGCATTCATCAAGCTGGATTTCCCCGTATTCGTATAACCGACGAGACAGACGACAGGCACTTCGTTCTTCTGCCGCTGCTTCCGCTGAATTTGACGGCGGGCTACCAGCTTCTCAAGCTCGGCTTGCAAAGCAGTGATCCGCTCTTCGATACGTCTGCGATCCAGCTCCAGCTTCGTTTCACCGGCGCCTCTGTTCTTGAGACCAGCTCCGCCGCCTTGCCGCCCCAAGGATGCGCGAAGTCCGACAAGCCTAGGAAGCATATATTGAAGCCGAGCGACTTCGACTTGCAGCTGGGCTTCTCTTGTTTTGGCGCGCTCCGCAAAAATATCCAGAATGAGAATCGTTCGGTCAATGACCGTCCGCTCCAAAGCGGCTTCCAAATTACGAATTTGAGAGTGGGAGAGCTCATCATTAAAAATAACGACATGCGCGTCATGCGCTTCGAGCAGGGCAAGCAGCTCTTGGATCTTTCCAGTCCCAATGTAGTGAGACGGGTTAATGCGTGCTGCCTTTTGGCTTAGCTCATCAACGACCTCGATATAACAAGCGGAAGCTAGATTGCGAAGCTCCTCCATGGAGTATTCAAAGTCGGTTTGATTTTGAAGCTGAACTCCGACGATAATCGCCTTTTGTTTTGGTTGTTCCATTATTCATCATCCTTTTAACGGTTATTTAAAAAATAAAAAACACAGGCAGCTCTGCCTGTGTTCACCGTTATAGGTAAGCGGGTATCAGTAAAAATATCCATAAGGAATCCAATATTCCTTATCAATATGGATTGATGGCCTTCCATATACGCTGAAATAAACGTATGGAAATTCCGCTCTAAAGGCGAATACGCGAGTCGGGATGCTCCCTATAATAGTCGACGTATTCTGTTTATATGGGTTACCTTCAAAATGGACAGACCTATCCTGAGTCCCCTGCACACAGGCAGAGCTTTGGCGCTATTCAATTAGCAGCTGCGCAAAGACCTAACTCGGATATAGTCTATCACACGTAACCCTCCGTTCATTTAAATTAGCATCAGTGTAGCACAAAGGGCTATTTCACGGCAAGTCAAAAGGAAAAGAGTCCCTTATGAATCGCTCCAATCCTGACGCAAAGTGAAGAGCTCCTTCAGCTCATCAGTTGATAGCTCCGTGATCCAGCCCTCTGAACTGGAGATGACATTTTCACTGAGCTGCTGCTTATTTTCGAGCATCTCATCGATGCGTTCCTCCAGCGTGCCAAGCGAGATGAATTTATGAACCTGAACGTCGCGAGTTTGGCCCATGCGGTACGCGCGGTCGGTTGCTTGGTTCTCCACAGCAGGATTCCACCAACGGTCGAAATGGAATACATGGTTAGCAGCGGTCAGGTTTAGCCCAACTCCGCCAGCCTTAATCGACAGAATGAACACATTAGGCTGCTCTTCCGGCGGCAATTGTTGCGACTGGAACCGCTCAATCATGCGGTCACGCGCCAGCTTGGAGGTGCTGCCATTCAAATATAATATCGGCTCCTGCAGCTCCTGCTGCAGCACGCTTTGAAGCATTTCCCCCATACCGAGGTATTGCGTGAAAATAAGGCAGCGTTCGCCTTCGTCTCGCAGTTCTCTCACCATGGCGAGCAGCCGCTCAAGCTTAGCCGATCGGCTTATGATCCGCTCTGTATCCATTTGCTCGCCAGCGGGCGCAGAGCTGTCCACCAAAGGTTCTTTCGTTAGCAGCATCGGATGGTCGCATAGCTGCTTCAGCTGCATAATGGACGATAAAATGGTGCCTTTACGTTCGATGCCTTCAAGCTTTTGCATGCGATCCATAAGCTGATTAACGGTTTGATTATAAAGCGCGCCTTGCTCGGCTGTGAGATGAATATACGTTTTCATTTCATTTTTGTCCGGCAAATCAAGCTGGATCGCGGGGTCCTTCTTCTTGCGCCGCAGCATGAATGGCTTAACGAGCTTTTGCAAATCTGCGGTGCGCTGAACATTGCGTTCCTTTTCAATAGGATTGCTGAAGCGCTGCTGAAAACCGTGTGCGCTCCCCAGAAACCCCGGATTCATGAAATCATAGATGGACCACAGCTCCGATAAACGATTCTCGATCGGCGTGCCCGTCAAAGCGATACGATGCTTCGCAGTAAAGCTGCGAACGGCTGCGGATTGTTTCGTTTGAGCGTTCTTTATATTTTGTGCCTCATCCAAGCAAATCGCTGCAAAAGTAATATCCTTCAGCATGTCCTGATCAAGAGTAGCGGTTGCGAATGAAGTTAGTATGACATCGGCGTTTCGCATTTCCTCAAGGAAATGTTCTCCTACGAGGCGTTTGCTTCCGTAATGAAGCATAACGCGCAGCGAGGGTGCAAAGCGGCTAATCTCCTTCTGCCAGTTGCCCAGAACAGAGGTTGGGCAGATGATGAGCGATGGCATTTGTTGCTCCGACTCTGCTGTGCTCTCTTTGAGATTGAGCAAATAGGCGATAAGCTGAACCGTTTTGCCAAGACCCATGTCATCGGCCAAGCATGCGCCAAGTCCGAATCGACGTAAGAAGGACAACCAAGCGTAGCCTTCCTGCTGATAAGGTCGAAGCTCGGCACGCAGCCCGGCAGGAACAGCAAGCATAGGCCACTCGGTTCGTTGGTTTAGCTGGCTGACCAGCGTCAGCAAATGCTCGTTCAGCTCAACTTCCAGCTGAATACGATGCTCTTGCTCTGCTTCGTTTTCCTGCTCAGGCTGATCATCCCCTTGCTCGTTGCCGCTTCCCAGAAGATGCAGCTGAAGAACATCTTGAAACGATAAACCTTCGGCGCGGTCAATGCCCGACATCGCTTTGCGAATTTGCGCGAGCAAGGCGGGATCAAGCGATACCCACTGTCCTCGGAAGCGAACAAGCCGCTCATTCCGGGCAACAAGCTCATTAAACTCGGATTCAGTCAGGTCGGTGTCTCCAATGGCAATGCGCCAATCGAATTCGATTAGTGTATCCAGTCCAAATAAAGATTCACCAGAGCCCTCTTCTCGTTTGCTTGTGCTGACCTTAGCGCGAAGGCGTGGTTTCTTACGGCTGGCGGTTTCCCACCAAGCGGGAAGCAGTACCTGCCAGCCCGCGTCTAATAAACGGGGGCTATCTACGGCAAGGAACCGCCAAGCGGCATCATTTTTCAAGGGGACGTTTAAAATATCGTCGTGCTTGCCCGCAAGCAGGTTTGTTGGCAGGCAAGCACGCAGACGCTCCAGCCAGCCTGAGGAACGCTCACGAATAGAAGGAGACCAAGAAGCAGGCCACGAGCCGTAAGCTTCGCCTGTATCAGACAATTTAACGGGTACAATAACCGCCTGATCGAGCTTGTCCTGCAAAATAAGCTTGAGCTGCCACGGGTCATACACATCAACGGGCTCGATAAGCTGAAGCATTGGCCGAAATGGAGCTTGATCGGCTTTCCAGCCAATGGCGATCAGCCATGCCTGTGCATCCAGTCCGGCGGTTATGCCATCCTTGGCAAAGAGGAGCGGGTATTCCCTGCGCAAATCAGCAGCAGTCGTTTCTGTGCCATAATAAGCGTCAAATACAGCAGCAGAAAAAGCTGCAAGCAATCCCGTCTTAAAGCTATCGTCTGTTTGAGTTTTTCTGATCATGCTCTGAATTTGTTCGTTTATTGCAGCATTATCCCAGCTCCATTGGAGCTTTCCTGAACGGAAGGCCGAGAAGCTTGGTATAAAACGATGTGCAGTTATTTCAGCTGCTAACAAGGGGGCGAGCGTAACAAGCATTCCGGCTTTCTCTTCCCATATCCATTCCACATGCTCAAGCACCGTGTTTTCCGCAAAAAAAGGAATAACCTGCTCGGCTGGAAGCAAAACAAGCTCTAGTCCTTCAACCTGCTGTACTTCGAGTTCTGTGCCATAAAAGGAAGGCGTATGCCAGGCGAACAAGCTATGCTTCAAGCTGACGCCGGGCAGGAAGTCGCTCATGCCGCTCATTCCGTATAGGAGAGCATCACCATGTGTCGTTAAACTAGCGTATACCGTAATTGTTTTTGTAAACTTGCTCATGGTATAAGTTTTCCTTTCCGAAGCTCTTCCTGAAGCGCACGAAGGCGGCTATGGCTAGAAGCGAACGCTGCAATAAACGTTTCCCAGCGCTCCTCGTCTTTCCTTTTCTTGTACAGCTTAGCCAGCCGTTTGAGCAGCTTCACAGCAGTTTTGTAGCCAGGCCTATTTTTGAGCAGCACATATCTTTCCACAGCCTGATGATAAAAGGGCAGCAGCAGCTCCGGCGCATGTTTCTCAATAGGGGCGAACACTCCAACGCGATAGTCAAGCGGCTCGGTTCCCGTGCTGAGCTGATAATCGATCCATTGCTGCCATTTGGCATGATGGAGCAGTTTTCCTTCGTAAATAGAACTAGCGTAGGGAAGCGATTGAATGAGAGGCGCCCACATCAGCTGCTCCGCATCTGGAATATGTTCAATTACCCCGTCCCAGTAGCTATAAAAGATTTCTAAGGCGTTAATTCGACTTTTCTCTACATACGGCTTCGTTTCCACTAACCAATTCGATAACCGCTGCCATTGCTCTTTTTCAGACATCATGGTTAAGACATGGAATAAGTCACTTGGACGAAGCTCGTTACCGCTGCTTATTTCATTTAGTTTGCTCCACGACTCTTCGTCGCGTTGTAAGAAGAAGTACATCCACACCTCGGCAAGCAGCAAAGGGTAGCGGGAGAGCGCTGAGCCGGGCTTTGAAGGTGCGGCATTCAATTGCTGCAGCTCTTCTAGATACAGGCTCATATCGTTCTGGTTAGGGATAATCCAGTATTGCAATAACCAAAAATAAGGATCGGAGAAATACGTCTTTGATCCTGATTCCGCCAGCATGAGCCTGCGTAAAAAGGATAATGTTTCTTCTAGGCACTGCCAATAGTCGGGTCCTTCGGCAGGATCGGATTTTTTTTGCATGAGCTCAGCAATAGCAAGCTGTACATCTGAAATAGCAGCATGTGTATGGAAGCCGATAAAGGAGCCGGAATGTCCCTTTTGATCGGGAATAAGATTAAGCAGCAGCATCAGAATATGAAGATGAGCATGCAGCTCGAATAGATTATTTTGTGCAGAAGAAAGCTTGGGCTTTATCTGATTAATAGCTGTAATTGCACTGTGTACATATGCGGCATTTCGAGTAAGGTCAGACAGAGACTCGGTACGAGATTTAAACAGTGCGTGCCACTCTGCGACGTTCATTTGTTCAATTGGTTTCATGACGAAGTGGTCTCCCTAACGAATAAAATCATTTTACGAATCAGCTAATTATACCATTTATTTCGCTTATGGCTTGGAGTATAAAGTGCATGCACGCTTCAGTTGGTCTTTCCTAAAGCACCAAAACATTTTACAATATAAATACGGCAACAAATGAACGACTGTCTTTATCGGCAGAAAGGAAAGATGACAGATGGCAATTCAAGAAATTCAAGAAGAAGACTGGCTAAAGCTTAATCGGATAGGGAATGGTAAGGATGCGCTGCTTTTTTCATCACCGTTTTGCGGAACCTGTAAGGTCGCCGAGCGAATGCTGGAAATTGTGGAAGCGGCTGAGGTTCCAACGACCTTGTATAAAATAAATATAAATTACGCCCCCCAGCTGCGAAATGCTTGGAAAATTACGAGTGTGCCTTGCCTTGTTTTATTGAAGAACGGAGAGCCTTATCAGTTTGAATATGCGATGCGTTCAGTTGATTATTTGTATAAACTTATGAAGAACATGGATTAACGGGGATGATTTCTCCGTAGAACGGCCGAAATATATTTTTATTTACTATAAAATTTTTATCAGGCGAAGATTATAGTGCTGTTCGTGTTATAATTGAGAGGTGCAGTCAATAAAGACCATTGACTATGATAAAGGAGTCGGAAATATGCAGGTAGTATTTGAAGACTGGGATCAAAAAGTAAAAAAAACATTTAACGCAACGAGCAAGCAGGTTGTATTAACCGTTACCGAGGCCGGTGACCTGTTAGGCCTGACTAAGGACCAGATGAAGGTTTATGTGCTTAAGCATAACCTCACTAAGGTTGCGATTAATCGCAGCGTACACAGATATCTATTACTGAAAAGCGAAATAGATGAGATCCTAGGTAAAGCCTAATAATTGCGATAAACCACAGCCAAATATGGGCTGTGGTTTTTTGTTGTGTTTACATCCCATCTGAGGAGGTGTGGACGTTATATGGAGGATATGGCAGGATGTTTTCGAATGACTGCTGCTCGTTTCCGCTCAGTCCGCCTTAGTCAGCATTATTAGAAATAACGCCACTGGTTGCTGTTTTTCAATAGGAGTCGTATTCGTTATACTTAAAACGACCGATTGGAAAACATTATCTGGAGGGTGATTTTACTTGACTTATATGGACATGTTAGGACGTCGGAGCATCATTTTGAAGCGGAATATCGGCAATTTAATTATTAAAGACAACAAGCAGGGACTCAGCACGCAGGAAAGTCATTTTTACCAAAGCATGCTCAAGGAATGGCATCAAAATGCCAATGAATTGAATTCAGCTAGAAAACATTCGTAGTTGATAGGTAATTATTGAAATTACATTACTCACAAAAAGAGCCGGGTGTCATTCTGACATTCGGTTTGCTGTGTGTAATTTTTGTATATAGCTACAAATGAAGTTCTTTTAGGAATGAAGAGTAAAGGAAAAGGAATGCTTATGGTATACTACATAGATGATAAAGGTTGGCAGCAATAATTAAACGGGGGTTTCTTGCTATGTTGGCGGTTGAAAAAGCAGTGTACCTCACGATAGATGAAGGTCCTGCTGAAGATTTTATGCAAAAGGTCAATTTTCTGAACGCAAAAGAGATTCGGGCGATTTGGTTTTGTATGGGCGAAGCATTGGAAAGCTGTTCTGAGGAAGCGATAGCTGCGATTAAAGCAGGCCATATCATTGGGAATCGCGGTTATGATCATGCAGATTTCTCTGTTATCGGCTTACAAGACGTAAGAGGGCAGATCGAGCGAACCGACCGTATTATAGATGAGCTGTACAATAAAGCAGAAACGATCAGGCCTTCCAAGCTGTTTCGTTTTCCATTTATGCAGCATTTGTTAGACGAAATGAAGGATGATCATTTCGAAGGTATTCAGCGTGTACTGGATGAGCTGGGCTATCAGCAGCCGTCCTTCGAGAATGGCAGCCCAAAAAACGGACTGCATGTGGATTGTACTTGGGATACGTTCGATTTTGAGCCGGCAGACGTTATGGACCAACATCATGATTTACAAGCAACAAGCGGACAAATTATTATGATACACGACTGGATCTCGGTTGCTCCTTTTCAAGCATTAATGGATAAGCTGCTTGCAAAAAATGTAGTTTTTCAGCTTCCTAAGGAAACGACTCTTCAAACCGCAGCCATTTAGCAAGCAAATCGCATGATCAAAAAGGAGTACAGCTCGTCTCTATGAATTCATAGCAGCGGCGAACGGTACTCCTTTTTTGCTGCGAGCAGTTATTGCTGAATTCATGCTGGGCAAACCAGAATGAACGAAACAAAGTAAGCGCTTCATGCGTTTAAGTAAAAAAGAACATTTATTCAAGAGGGGGCAATGGTTGATGCACTGGATTCCCGCTGACAGAAGCGGCAGGTGGTGGCTACTAGCTGGAGCATCCACCTTGCTTGTTAGCCTGTTATTATGGTTGATTCGTTTTGTTATATTAGGCCAGCCTTTCACAGGCATGCACGCTTTCCGATTTATGCTGCTCGCAGCCATATTATCTTTTTTATTCGGTTTTATCGGCTGGCTTGGAGCGAGAAAGCTATGGCTGTTCTCCAATCTTGGGATGCTAATTGGTCTTATACTGATGGCTATGTATTCCAAAGGTTTGACTGGATGGGAGGACCTAATTAGTTTCCTCGTATTTTTAGAAGCAGTAGCAGGAGGTTTTATGGCAGGGCTGATTGTTGAGGGTGTTTATTTCTTTAGACGGATATCGAAGAAATAATAGGCTGCCATAAAAATGTTGCAACTGGCTGTTGCTTTTTCCCGTCATACAGAGTGAAATGGAATAATGAGGTAAAAATTATTCTAATTTGTTTGGTGACGGAGCTGATCTTATGTGCCAAGAGGCAATGATAAGTTTGGAAATAGAAGAAAAAATGAAGTTGAATGGTATACCGGGATTAGGAATTGCCGTTCTTCAGCATGGACAAATGGTGTGGCAAGGAAGCTATGGCGTACTTGAAGCGAGCATGCAGCAGAAGGTGACAGAGGAAACTTTGTTTCCTGCCTGCTCCATTAGCAAGATGGTAACAGCTATTGGTGTACTTCGTTTAGTCCAAGAGGGCGTGCTTAGCTTGGAGGAGGATGTTAATCGTTACTTAGTTTCCTGGCAGGTGCCTGAAAACCAGTTCACTCAGCAGAGGAAAGTAACGCTGCGCAGTTTGCTGGCACATCAATCGGGAATTGTGGATGCACGGGGGAGCTATGAACCTTATCAGAAGCAAGACCCTTCCCCTACGCCAAAAGAGCTTCTCTTAGGAGCAACGAAATATCATTCCAAACCAGTCGAGGTTGCTCACCTGCCAGAGAGTCGATTCTCTTACTCGGATGCAGGTTATTCTGTGTTGGAGCAAATCCTTGAGGATGTGTCAGGAGAAGCCTTTTCTGCTGCTATGGTGCGGCTTGTTATGAAGCCGCTTGGCTTAAAACGTACTATTTTCTGGGATGGTATTGCAAACGATCCACTGAACACATCCATGGGTCATGATAAATGGGGACAGGTAGTTGAAGGGAAGAGAGCGTACTATCCCAATTTATCGGGAGCAGGCTTATGGACAACGCCTTCTGAATTGATAGTAATGGCAAGCGAGGTCGTGAAGGCTTGGAATGGCGATCCTAATGGTATTTTGCGGCCAGCGATGGCTAGAATAATGCTTACGGGTTATGCGAGCGACAAAGGTGCAGGCTTAGGCGTATTTCTTCCTGATGCTGGAGAGCAGCTCTGCTTCGTTTCTCAAGGCTGGGGAGTTGGTTCTCAAAGCAAGCTGGTTGGATACCCGCGCCAAGAAAGCGGTATTGCAGTAATGATGAATGCAGAGCCAGGTAAACCTCAAAACGAGTCGTTGGTCGGTGAGGTCATTCGGGAGTTGTGCAAGCATTATGAACTGCCGATAGTGTAGGCTGCTTCTTCGAGAATCATATATCAAATTTTATAATTTGATTGAAAGGTGAATATGGAGAATATTTCAGGTCATATCATACACGTCTTTTTACATTTTGTTGTAGGCGCCAGCTTGGCCTATTTATTTTGCGGGAAAGCGGCTGCATCCACTGCGAATCGCAAGGTTCTCTTGATTTTCGGCGGTGCAGCTGCTATTTCTCCTGATATTTCGAAGCTTTACGGAGACCTGCTTGGCCACTCCATTTGGCTCGTACCTGTGATTGGTTTGTTTTTTGCTGCATGTTATCATGCATTCCAGAAGAAAATTTCGTTTAAGAAGGCTTGGCTGATATTATCTATCTGTGTTTTTAGCCATTTATTTATAGATTTCATCGGCAATGGCGTAGCTCCCTTTTATCCCTTTATTAAAACGGAGTCTGATTTCTTTATTGTAAATAGAAACGACGCTGTTCTTTTAATTACGCTGACCACTGCTCTCATTATCGGGGCATCTACTCGGAGAAGAAGGCGTATTTTTTTATCAGGACTAATCCTTGTTGCTTTGTACCTTGGAGGGTTGTCGTTCTCGAAGCTGCAGTTGCAGCATGCATTAGAAAAAAAGTATAAGAACGAAAACGTCTATGTCATGCTCACCTTTCCGAGAGAGGGCTTTAAGTGGTCATTCATGGTGAGGACGGATGAAACAAGTGTCGACGGCTATTCGCCTATAGCAGGCTTGGACATACATATTGAACAAGAAATGAACAAATCAGGAGAGTGGATCAATGTTGATAAACAGTGAAGAGGATATTATACAGCTTGTATATAGAGATGAGTGGATGATGAACATCTTACGAGAGGTTAGCACGCTCCAGCTTCCAGATTGGTGGGTATGTGCAGGTTTCGTTCGCAGCAAAATTTGGGATACCCTTCACGGATTTACGGAACGAACGCCGCTGGCCGATGTTGATGTCGTTTATTTCGATCCTTCCAACATAGATGAGCAGATAGAGAAACAACTGGAAAACACATTAAATCAGATGAACCCTCATGTACCTTGGTCCGTTAAGAACCAAGCCCGAATGCATGTAATCAATAACAATCCTCCGTATTCCAGCTCCACAGATGCCATTTCCAAATTTCCAGAGACCGTAACCGCTCTAGGTTTGAAAATAGATCAGCATGACAAACTCGTGTTAACTTCTCCTTGTGGGATAGAAGATGTTCTAGAAATGATTGTTAGACCATCACCTTTTCACTTGGAATACGAGGATCGAATCGCCATTTATGAGAAGCGGCTTGAGCAAAAAAGATTTCAAGAGCGCTGGCCTAAAGTACGCCAATGAAAGCACGGTATTATTTTAAGGACATCGATAACGCAAGAAGAAAGTTGTCTCTGACATAATAAAAAGCTTTTTTCCGTTTATCCTATTGCCTGTGTGGGTAAGCATAAAATAGCAGTGCTGGGATTGAAAGCAGGCAATAGTGGAATGGTAATGGTAAATAAAATGTTGCGGGGGAGAAAATGGAGCCTAAAGCAGAACGTCAGAGTTTTATGCAGCTTATAAAGAAAGGGAATAAATCTTCCGCTGTAGCGATGATCGGCAATGCGTTTATCGCCGCCATAAAAGGGTTCGCAGCGGCCTTCAGCGGCAGCGGCGCGATGTTTGCTTCCGCCATGCATTCATTGGCAGATGCGATAAACCAAGGGTTTGTTTTCGCCGGAAGCATTCTTGCCGAGAAAAAGCCGACGCCAAGATTTCCAACTGGCTTTGGGCGTGTCATCAATATTTTTTGTATGATTGCCGTTATCGTCGTTACCATTATGGCTTATGAAACGATTCGTGAAGGCTGGCATCTCATTTTGCATCCAGTTGCAAGTGAAGGTTTTTGGTTAAACATTGGGGTTCTGGTTGTTAATTTAGTTATTGACGGGCTTATATTAGTCAAAGCCATGAAGGAAATCTTACACGAAGCGGGAGCAGAAGGGAAAGGACTCGGTATTTTCTCAGCTGCCTTCAAAAATGTAGGGCGTTCTGCTCCTGCTACACGATTAGTTTTCTATGAGGATCTTGTTGCCGTTTCGGGAGCTGCCTTGGCGATGATCGCGGTCATCATTGCTGCATTTACCTCGTTTAAAACGGTTGATGGCGTTGCAACCTTGTTGATTGGTCTGTTAATGGTTGGTGTTGCTTATCGTGTCGGCTACGACAATATGATCGGACTCATTGGTGTTTCTGCCCCTAAGGAAGTAGCAGACAAGGTGTCCCGTATTATTTTTTCCGAACAGAGCGTAACTGATATTTATCAAATGCGCATTCTACAAGAAGGCCGCTATTACCACGTTGAGGCGTACTTGGAGCTGCAGCCTGGTTTAACGCTTGCGGTTGCTGATGATATTAAGTTCCTCGTTCGCGCCAAGCTGCTTGAAGACAAGGATATTGCAGATGTGACGTTAGGGATTTTAGAGGATGACGGCAAAAGAAGCTGGAATCCAATTGAATCCAAATAGAAAAAATGCACCTCCAATGTTAGATGGTGTCTAACATTGGAGGTGCAGTTCATAGGATCTGGCTTTTGCTAATACGTGCATTGCAGCTGCCCTGCAACAACGATCCGTTCACGGAGTATATCAAGGTATTTCCTCTTATTGACTCAGCATGGGAAACAACTGCTTCAGCTCCGTATCACTCGGTCTTCTGCCATAATCTGCAATCTCGAATGGCTCTGCATACTTTGTTTTTTCTGACTTCCCATCTTCGTATAGTCGATCCAGCGTCGGAAGCATCTCCGATGAAACCTCAATAAAGCTGCTCCAATATTGCAAAATATAATCCTTCCTTGCATCCCACGTCTGTGGAACCTGATCTAGCAGATTACGCTGCCATGGCGCAAACTCATAGAATTGGGAAGCGTGCGCATCACAGCCAAGCAGCTTCTTCTCAATAACAGAACCAATATCGACGACCAGATCGGGTGAGTAAGCACCCCTCTTTCCGTAGTCCGGCATAAGCAAGAAAAGAGGGGATTGCTCTAAATATGGGGCATCTGGCACAGAATTAGGTACCTTCGCTATAAAATCCGCAGCATCTCTCACAATTCTTCCTGCATTGCGATTATCTACATGACCTGCACCTTCAGGATGGAAGGTAATGACGACATCGGCCTTCCAATTGCGAATTTGGCGAATAACTTCTTCTCTCACTTCAAAGCTATTCGTCAGATGGCCATCAGATATATTCAATATGCTATAGTCAAGAACACCCAATCGTCTAGCAGCCTCATAGGCCTCCTGCGTTCTTCTATCCACGAGCTCTTGTCCGCTAATTGAGTAGTGTCCGCAATCTCCATTGGTTAAGGAAACGAATTTAACTCGGTGTCCCATTTCTGCGAATAAAGCAGAGGTTCCTCCCGCATAAATTTCCGGTTCATCCGGATGTGCAGCAATGACAATTATATTTTTTTGTTGTTGTGTAGACATCTTTTTTCTCTCCTCCTGTATGGTAACCCAAAACCATTATCCCTTTACTGCACCTGCTGTCAGCCCTTTAATAACCGTTTCTTGTGAGAACATGTACAAAACAAGTAGTGGTACAATTGAAATCGTGATGGCTGCCATCATAGCGCCATAATCTGTACCATACGCATTCGATACGAGCGACAAGAGGACAGATATAGGCTGCATCTCTCTTATTGGCAGGTAGACGAGTGGTAACAAAAGCTCGTTGTATGACCAAAGAAAGACCATAATAGACACCGTTGCAAAAATAGGGAAGCAAAGCGGCAGCGTTATTTTATAATATATTTTCCAAATGGTTGCCCCATCCATGACCGCCGCTTCCTCTAGTTCTCCAGGCAAAGAAGCCATGAAGCCTGTTATCATTAGAATAGCAAAGCTCAAATTGCCAGCTACTTGTGGGAGAATAACGGATAAATAGGTTCCATTCAAACCCAGCTTCTCGATGATAACGAAATTCGGAATAATAACAGCGAACTGCGGCAGCAGCATACAAATAACAAATATAGACGTGAAATACCCTTTAAATGAAAATTGAAATCTCGCTAGTACAAAAGAAGCCAACCCGCCAAAAAGGGAAACACCTAATACAACGGATYCCGAAATGATCATACTGTTCATAAAGCCTTTAACGACGTTAATGTTGCCATATTCGTTCAACTTAAAAAAGTTAAATAAAGAGTAGCTTTGTGGGAGAGCGAATGATTGCGTTAAAATTTCTTCGGACGTTTTGAAGCTATTGAGCAGCACCCATAATAGCGGGATGATCGTTGTGCATGCCCATAAAATCAGGAGCGCATATACGCCGAACTTGACCGCACCAGGCTTTACTAGTCTATTAACCATCTAAAATATCACCTTCTCAATTGGGCTGTTTGTTGTCTATCATCAGTAGCTGACAGCCTCTTTTTTAACTAATTTATTTAACACAACGGTTATGACAATACCGAGTATCATCATCGCAATGACGATTGTGCTGGCATAACCTGCGTTTTGCCCATTGAATGCCTTCGTGTACATGTAAGTACTGAGCAGCTCACTGGAATTCAATGGACCACCCTTGGTCACGATATATACGACATCAAATACCTTCAATGCTCCAGCCGTGGCGAGCGTAAGACAAGAAGCAATGACATCTCGTAATAATGGAAGTGTAATATAGATGGATTTTCTTATTCCTGTAATACCGTCCAGCATAGCTGATTCATAAATATCCTCTGGAATCTTCGACATTCCGGTCAGGAATATAACAAAATAAAATCCAACATACTGCCATAGAATCGGTATGAGTACCAAATAGATCGCGCTTTTCTCCGTTAGCCATATTTGCTCAGACAGACCGAGCCCTCTCATAATGGCATTTAAGAGTCCATAGTCGTAGTTGTAAATGAGCGAGAACATGAGGCCAATCGCCGTACCTGAGATAACAATCGGAAAGAAAAAGACCGTTCTAAAAAATTTAAATCCTCGTTTGATGCTGTCGGTTAGCAGCGCAAGGACCAAACCTCCTCCAGCCTGCAGGAATACGGCACCGATCACCAATATAAACGTGTTTTTTAGCGCTATCCAAACAACGGGGTCATGAATGAGCTGGTTGTAATTGCCGAATCCTATGAACTTCTTCGTATTTGAGAAGTTATACCATTCGGTGAAGCTATAATAAACGGATTGTACGAGTGGATATAAAAGAAAGGTGAATAATAATAGCATCGTTGGCGCCAGGAAAAGCACAATGTATCTCTTGTCCCTGAATATCACAACTGAACGCCTCCTCTTCATAAGCAATAGCTTGGATTACATACTGCCATTTGCCCGGGAGCCGGCAATCCGATATCCCGGGGCTTGTTGAAACAACTACTTGTTTCTGTTGTTTAGTTTTGTGGCTTCATCTAGAATTTCCTCGGCTGTTTTTCTTCCTGCTGACACATAAGCAATACCTTTTAAGAACTCGGTATACGATTCCCTAGAAACGTAAGAATCGATTGGCATAACGAAATCCTTTGCCTCACTCACCATCTTGTTGCCGTCAATCAGAAGCTGTGCGGTGCTGCTGGATTGTTGTGTATCGACTGCATAAGTTCCGCCTATTGCTGCAAATTTGCCAGCCGTTTCAGGAGATGTCATGAATTTCACAAAAGCTAGAGCTGCATCATATTTAGCTTGATCGGTATTTTTCTTCATATACCAACCAGAACCAAATCCAGATACAATCATATTCTCGCCTTTACCACCCGGTACGAGTGGGAATGGTGTAATTTGAAAAGCAGGATTTGTACTCAGACCAGCAGCTGTCCATGAACCGTTGAACATCATTCCCGCTTTCCCGCCTGCAAATAAAGATTGCGCTTTTTCATCATCCAGCGTGAGTGCATCTTTAGGAAATGCTTTCTTATCATTCAACTCTTTGAAGATCGTAAGAGCTGGTGCCCATGATGGATCATAAGCCTTTTGTTGTCCCTCTGGCCCAACCTGTGAAAGAACCAAAGCCTCTTGCAGATATGGAGTTGTGAGCGATGTAGCGAATGGTACAATATTATTAGCTGCAAACGTATCTATCGCTTTTATAAAAGCATCATAGGTTGTTGGAGCTTCGAGTTGATACTGGTCGAATAACTCTTTATTCCAGAACAAGCCTTCATAGAAGCCGATATAGGGAAGAGAATAGAGTTTGCCTTCATACTTGACCTTCTCGATGATCCCGCTATTGAATTGCTTCGCCCAATCTGGATCTTTAGCAAATTCATCTTCCCAGGAAACAATTTCTTTCGATTCGGTTAGAATAGCTGTCTCGCTGCCATTGAAATAAAACATGACATCGGCTAGATTGCCAGTTGCTGCATCCGCTTTCACTTTCGTACGCAATGCTTCTTGATTGACCGGCGTTGACTCATCCGTAATTTTGATGCCCTTGTTTTCCTCTTGGAACTGTTTAATAGCTTCCGTCCAAGCTGGAACCCATGGATCAGATCCAGCGAATGATGTCGCTACCCGAAGCGTTATCTCTTTTGTTTTACTCTCGGATGCTCCATTCTCTTCTTGTTTGGATCCCCCGCATGCTGCCATCAATGCTGCAAATACTACGAAGATAAGTACTAGTGCTGTTGTCTTGCTTGCCACCTGTTTCCTCATTACTCAACTCTCCTTTTAAAATGAAATCATATATTGAAACTTGAACGCGTTCATTTAAAACGCCCAAGGAACAATCTAATTTATTATTGATTAATAAACTTAATTAACTAATTGAAGGGATAGGAGGCTTTAAGCCTCCTGCTCCTCCAGCAGTTCACTGAACATAGTCTCCAATCCAATGGCAATCCCGCCAATCAAAACAGCTTTCGTCTTGAGCGCCGTATCCACGATAGCCGTATTTCCTAGCCCTAAACGCCTAACTTCATCCCGTATTGTATCGGTGTAAGCCGAACCGAGGGTGACGAACCCACCACCCAATATAACGGTATCCAAATCAAGTAAAAATAGCATGTTTGCTACGAAGGCAGCCATAATCTTTGCACAGCGCTTCACATGTTTAACGCTAAGGGCATCTCCTTCTAATGTCGCCATTATAATGTGATTAAAATCGATCTTAGCAATGTCGCCATTCACAGCTTTAAGCAGTCTGCTTTCGCCCCCAGCCTCCAGCTCTGCTCTAACCGATCTGACCAAAGCTTCTATTGTAACCAGATCGCGCAACCGAGAGCTCTCAAATAACCCATCCTGTCGTTCCGTATTCTCTGCCTCTACGTTCACGATGTAATTTTCTATTTCACCTGCAAGATGAAATTTCCCCGGATACAACGATCCTCCAAGCACAATACCAAGACCCACACCCACGTCAACGCTTACAAACACAGCATTTGCGTGACCCTGTGCAGCTCCAAATTTTATTTCACCTAGAACAGCAGAATTGATATCCTTTTGTACCAGTACTCTAACACCGAATTTATTTAGAAGCGGTTCTCTGAAATTCACAGTGCCGAGTCGCTCCAGATACGATCCGCACTTTACGATACCTAAATCATTATCCACTTGACCTGGTATAGAGATAGATATAGCAAGCAATTGATTTACTAATACACTGCTCTTAACAAGAAGTTCATCAATCTTGCTTATTATTAGCTCCATTAACTGGTTGATGTCATATTGTTCAATATCGAATTTCACTTCTTGAATAATAATTGGATTTAGATTTGAAATGCCCACCGTAATACAAGGATTGCTTAGATCAACGGAGATGATATAGCCAAAGTTATCATTCAACCGCAAACGGCTTGCTTTTCTTCCCACACCTGTGAAGCCATCCTCTGTTTCCCTTAGAATGCCTAACTTAACCAATTGATCTGCGTTCGTGCAAACGCTAGGTACACTCAGCTTCAACAGCTTTGACAGCTCACTTCTTGTAGCGCTTTCATCTCTTCTAATCGCATCTATGATTAAATTTTGATTCATGATTCTTACATGTTTCTGCTTTGCTGATACTTTGGACAAACGACAACCTCTCTTCTAAAATTGATTAATAAATAAACTTAATTAAATAATAAGATTTGCCATTATGATTGTCAATAACTATTATTTACATATTCACAAACACGATGGCGAGCAAGCCAATGCCTATTCCGATGATGCCGCCACGAGACATTTTCTCTTTAAATAAAACAGCGGAGAGGATCGTTAGAAGCACAATCATACTTCCATTGACGAGCGGAAACAAATGAAGACCTGACATTCGTCCTGACAAATACGTTATTATCGCATTTCCAGTACCGGTTGATCCTGCTATGGCTACAATGTACAGTGTCAAAATACGAAGCTGTCGTACAGTAGGAATTGGCTTGCTTTGTCTTTGGAATCCCCCAGTGAAAAGAATACCGCAAAGTGAAAATAAGAACGCCGATCCAAATCCTACACACATAAAGGGAATCAGCTCATGCCCCTCAAGTAACGTCTGCTGCCATTTCATGATGATTGGCAAGGTACCATTTAAAATAAAGGCAAGAAGACAATAAACTAACCATTTCATTCCTGCTGCTTCGTGCCCTTTGCTTCCAAACACATTGATGAAATAGAAGGATAGGATAAAAAGAGCAATACCCATAAATTTCATGCCGGTCATCGGTTCATTCCAAAGTACAACACTTGCAACAACAGGCAGAAGAAGGCTTGCTGAGAAATAAAAAGCAGAGTAAGATAACGGTCCCGTATTCATAGCGCAGGAATAGAACAAAACAGTAAGTACAAAAACAAGCCCATAAAACACTCCAAGCACAAGCGTAGCGGTATGGATGCCATTCAAATCTGACATGAGCCATGATACAAAAAAGCCAATAGCAATTATCGCCGTATAAGCCGAACTCCGTTTGAAAAAGGAGGATAATCCCTCATTGTTATTCGTGCTTCTCATTTGTTTCAAAGCTAACGTCTGAATAATGAACATCAGAACAGCGCAAAAGGCCAACAATATATTCAATAGATTCCATCCTTTTTATTCATCTACCATAAACAATATCCAGTCTATGGCGGCCTTCTTCACTATCAACTAGTCACAGCCCACGAATGGGCATTTCATCATATTTATTAATAAAAATCTCAATAATCTAAGGAATGTATGAGGAACCGCCTCCAATAACCGCTATTTTTAAACTTTTTTTCTGCTCCGTCATGCTTTGGACTTCCTAAATGGTTGTAACACTAAAACATACACATCATTAATCTATATCTGTATTTTGGTTCACACTCCTATTCAAATCAAAAAGATATTGGCAAGCGCATGATCTTCATCCCGCTTAGCCTTACTTCTATTGTAAAATAAAAAAAATCGTTCTTCTTATGATAAAGAACGATTTTATAATACTATCTTACTGTATGTAGTCCATGGGGGAGGTTCCAACCGTTAGGACAAACAATGAGCTAAATTGAGATGGACTCACTTCATATAACTATTAATTTTCCAATTATGGTAATATAAATTTGAAAGGCAATTTAGCTTTTTTGGAGGGATCATTCATGACCGTTCACGAAATTGAATTGGCGCAAGGCTCCCTAATTGGCTCGTTTACAACAGAAGTGACTCCGCTGCTTACGATCGAATCAGGTGATTCCATTCGTTTTCAAACGCTGGATGCAGGTTGGGGTACGGGTACAAGCAATCAAGATAGATATAAACCTTTTTCAAGAAGACAGGATATCGATAGTGGGCATGCTTTAATTGGTCCCTTCTTTATCAAAGAAGCAAAAAAAGGAATGACCCTTGAGATTAGATTTAATGATATCATTCCAGGATCATACGGCTTTACAGCAGCAGGCCAATATCCAAATTGGCAAAATCAAAAGCTAAAGCTAACCGAATATAAAGAGATTTCCCTCGATTGGAAACTAGACAAGGAATGGATGAGGGGAACCTGTCTCATTAATGACAAATCGTTTACGGTAGAGCTACAACCCTTTATGGGCGTGATTGGGATGCCCCCGGATAGTCCAGGTATTCATTCCACTTTTCCTCCTCGCGCCTGCGGCGGCAATATCGATTGCAAGGAGCTTGTCAAAGGAAGCACATTATATTTGCCGATCTCTGTAGACGGAGGTTATTTATCCATAGGAGATGGCCACGCTCGTCAAGGCGATGGGGAGATTAGCTGTCAGGCGATTGAGTCTCCAATGGATATAGTTGACGTAACGATAACGGTGAAGGAAGACATCGATTTGACGAATCCTAGAGCGAATACGCCTTCAGGGTGGATTAYGTTTGGTTTTCATGAAGACTTAAATGAAGCCACCGTCGAGGCGCTGGATGGGATGCTTGATCTTATGGGTGAATTATATGGTTTAAACCGAGTGGAAGCGATCGCACTTGGAAGCTCGGTTGTTGACTTAAAGATTACTCAAATTGTGAATGGCATTAAAGGCGTTCACGCTTGCTTGCCGCATGGCGTTTTCAAGTCATCGATATAACTGAGATCAAAAAACAGTCTGGAACATGTAGTTATGTTTCAGATTGTTTTTTTGCTTATGAACGGCAAGTTATTTGCAAAGCTTCTGCTCCATCACTATTGCTCTCTCAAAAGTTAACGTTGACGTTAACTGTCACTAGGAGTATGCTTATTGTAGAAAATTCGGAGGTGCTCGACATTGGATTTGCTAAAAATTGAAGAAGTAGCCAAGCGTACTGGATTAACGAAACGCGCCATTCGGTATTATGAGGATTTTGGCTTAATCTCTGCACCGGAGCGGACGCAAGGCGGTATTCGGTTATATTCAGAGGAAAATATAGAGAAAATCAACAAAATACTGCTCGTAAAAGAGGTGCTCGGCTTCTCGCTTGCAGAGCTTCAGCAGTATATGGAGTTTCAATCGCTCATTGAGCAGCAGAAAAGTGAATATCGTACGAGTGAGGATCGCGAAGCGCGAAAATTGAAGCTTTTCGAAATATCACAGGTGCTCCATAAGGAAAAAACGATGATCGACATGAAAATTAAACGTATGGAGCAGTTTAAAGAAGAACTTACCGAAACAGAGAAGCGGGTACAGAAAGCTTTAGATCAATTACAGGAATAGGAGCATGAATGTGGATACCTCGCAAAAAGCAGCTTCGTCATTTTGGACCATTATGATTGCCGTTTTTTTCGGCAACTTCATGGCCTCTTTGAGTACAACTACGATAAATGTGGCGTTGCCTATCTTTATGGATGATTTTCATGCCAGTTTAAACACGGTGCAATGGATGTTATCCGGTTTTATGATGGCAACAGGTATTATTGCTCCGATTATCGGTTTTATGGGTGATAAATGGAGCTACAAAAAATTATATGTGATCGCACTAGCCGGTTTTACTATAACGTCTGCGCTTTGTACCTTCGCCTGGAGTATTGAATCTCTTATTGCGTTTCGGATTTTGCAAGGATTCTTCAGCGGAATTATTATGCCCACAACGATGACAATCATTTACCAGACCATTGAGAAATCAAAACAGGCTGTTGCCGTCAGCTTCTGGAGCGTATCAGCGATGCTTGCTCCTGCGCTTGGGCCGACGATAGGCGGATGGCTTGCTGAAATTTACGGCTGGAAATCATTATTTCTAATGAACATTCCGATTGGCATTATTGCTGTGCTTATTGCCGCGAAGTACATTCCTAATTATCGATTAAGCACCGGGATTAAGCTGGATTGGATCGGGTTTGGCGCAGTTCTCATCGGAACAAGCGCATTGCTGGTCGCATTTAGCGAGGCGCATAATTGGGGCTGGGCGGGCTGGCAAACACTCGGAATGATCGCTGCTGGTTTAGTCGTGCTTGCTTATTTTGTGGTAAGGACTCTGCGAGTAAGCAATCCTTTATTAAATCTGCGAGTACTGAAGATACCGAGGTTTACTTACGGAGTCATTCTAAACTGCTGTATAACGATTTCCTTATATGCAGGCACGTTACTCGTTCCGATCTTCATGCAAAATATTAAAGGGGAGTCGAGCTTTACTACCGGGATGGTTATGCTTCCAGGTACACTTGCGATGGTATTAATCTCGCTTGCAGTAGGCAGGCTTTATGGCAAAATAGGACCATCGAGGCTAATCTTCATCGGTTTGCTGCTAATGGGATTAGCCACATGGGAGCTTAGCCATGCGAATGTGGCGACAAGCGCGGCATTTATTACGGTATGGGTGGCTATTCGTTATATGGGGATTGGCTTCAGCAACATGCCCGTGACGAACGCTGCGATGTCTGCCGTACCAAGCGTCAATTCAGGTCATGCCTCTGCGGTGATGAACTGGATCAGGCAGGGGACATCAGCGTTATCGATTAGTTTGTTCAGCACGATCCTCTCTGCGCAGACGATTGCTCATTTGGAGGACGGAGTATCGTCCAAAACCATTGCGCTGTCGCTTAGCGTTCAGGATGTTTTCCATCTGGGGACGATTATTATTATCTGCTCTATCCCACTTACGCTATTGCTGCGGAAACGAAAGGCAGCTGCAGTACAATAAGAAAGAGCGCCGATTGCGGCGCTCTTTCTTATTTCATGGAAGTTAAAATACATGTGCGCCTTCCAAGGCGACCTTAATTTTGCCGTTAGTCTCCAGCACCTTCACCTTTACTTTACGGCCAGGCTGATACTGAGGAATATTAACCATATAAATGGCGGTTTTAATGATGGCGCGATAAGGATCTGCATGCTCTCTTGGAATCGTTAATCCGATAAAAACCTCAGGATGACCGTTAATCTCCGTATTGGTTTTTTGTATGGAGCTCACAGTCGCGTCAAAGGATTCGCCATATTTCAAAATAAATTTAGTTTCCCGAGTATCCTTAAACGATTGCCGAATGACGATGAAGGCAAGCAGGAAAAGCGGCACGGAAATGAGGGTAATGACAACTAAGGTGATACTTTCATTTGTACTCACGAATCACCAACTTTCATGGATCATGAACGGTATAGCTTCATGCTGACTCTAAGCTTTTATAATCCTAGAAGAAGCATAACACAACCAATTCAACATGAAAATATTTCCAAAGCCTTATTAAGGAATAGGTACTTTAGCAGCTGTCAAAGTCGTAAACAGTTTATTTTGTACGATAAAAAAAGGCTGTTTCATGAGGTCATTTGACCCGAAACAGCCTTTCTGCTCCTATTCTAGTAATATTTCTATAGGAATGGCGTCTTTTTTACAAAGCTTTGTGCGAGATGGTCAGCATGTAGATCTTTGTCGTTTTTCTTATAGTTTTCAAGAACGTCGATCAAATAATCGTCTGCTGGGTTGTTGGAGCGGAAAATAAACTGCTCTTCATTCTCGATATGTACATCATGTCCGCATTGTTTCAGGACTTCTTGATAATCTTGAACAGTTGGTTTTGTGTTTTCTTCTAGGTACATGAGTCCGGTTAGCGTCTTGGTTGCCGAGCCATGCATAATTTTGAAATGAACGGTATGTTCTTTTTTCATACCCATTCCCTCCTAAGTGTAGAAACGATGTGTTGTTATTATTATAATATGCTCCAAAAGGCATAGGAAAGCATGTCATTTGTGAAAGCTTCATGAAAGATCATTATGTTGAGTCATTCGGGCTGCATTTATATGAGTAAAAAGCTGCATCGTCCTCGGACGGCGCAGCTTTTTGATATCATGCCATTTTTGGCGAAATACTTACTTATACTTGTGCTACTTTGATAAGATTGGTCGCCCCGGCTTGGCCGATTGGCACGCCAGCGGAAAGCACGATAATATCGCCTGTATCAATAAGTCCAGTCAGCTTGGCATTGCGGATAGCGGACTCGAACATTTCGTCTGTTGTTGTTACTGCATCGCCTTTAACCGGAATAACGCCGGAGAGCAAGCAAATTTTTGGAAGCACATGATCATGCTGCGTAATTGCGATAATTGGTGACATCGGACGGTACTTGGATACCATGCGAGCAGTAAAGCCGCTTTCCGTTGAAGTAAGGATTGCTTTGGCGCTCAGCTCAAGCGAGGAGCTAACGACACCTTGGCTAATTACCTCCGTAATGTTCGTGCTTTGCTGCGATCTCTTTTTATCGAATTGCTCTTTATAATCGATCATGGATTCCGCTTTTCTTGCGATGGAAGCCATTGTCCGTACGGATGGGATAGGGTATTTTCCAGCAGCTGTCTCGCCGGAGAGCATCACGACGTCAGCGCCTTGAATAACCGCATTGGCTACGTCGCTTACTTCAGCCCGAGTTGGACGCGGGTTAACCTGCATCGATTCGAGCATATGTGTAGCAACAATAACCGGCTTGCCTACAAGATTACATTTGTTGATCATCTCACGCTGCATCATCGGCACGTCTTCGATCGGTACCTCAACGCCTAGATCACCACGCGCGACCATAATGCCATCGGATGCTTCGATAATTGCATCAAGGTTTTGCATGCCCTCAGCGTTCTCAATTTTGGAAATGATTTGTACATGGCTTGCATTTGCTTCTTCAAGAATGTTGCGGATTTCCAAGATGTCCTCTGCTTTTCTTACAAAGGAAGCAGCAATGATCTCAACATTATGTTTGATGCCAAAATGAATATGCACGACATCGCGCTCCGTTACGCCTGGCAGCGTCGTTTTGATGCCTGGCAGGTTAACGCCTTTGCGAGGTTTCAATATGCCGCCGCTCACGATTTTGCAACGAATATCGTTACCTTCAACCGACAATACCGTCAGATCAACAAGTCCATCATCAATGAGAATCCGGTCGCCTGTTTTTACGACAAGCGGAAGCTCGGAATAGTTTACAGGAAGACGAGTTGCATCGCCGAGTACATCCTCCGTCGTGAGAATCAAATCTTCACCGATAACCAGCTCGCAGGACGCTTCCTTCAGCTTGCCGATCCGCACCTCAGGACCTTTAATATCCATCATAATGGGAACAAAAGTGTTCAGCTCGCGTGCAGCCTGCCGTATATTGTTCATTCGCATAACGTGATCTTCTAATTCGCCGTGAGCCATATTCAGTCTACCAACAGTCATCCCTGCTTGGATCATTTCTTTAATCGTCGAAACGGAGTCGCAAGCGGGCCCCATTGTACAAATAATTTTTGTTTTTAGCATGTTGTAGGCCTCCTTATTTTTTTCATTGTAACGTGAAAAGTCGAAAGGAGATAAGAACTATAGTACAATGAATGTACAATAGTACGGTTCTAAGGAGCGTTCATTATGCTGGCAATTATGGATGTGCATCAGGACAACGGGGCGGATTGGTACGAGGAAGGTGAGGGGCGCATGTTATCCTTTCATCTCTCGTTAGTGACTTATGGGAAATGTGTATATTGGGTGAACGAGGAGAAGGTGATTTTGGAAAAAGGAGATTTGCTCCTTATACCGGGGCATATTCCATACTATGGGAAAAGCATTCCAACGGTCGTCCACACGAAGTATGTGGTCAATTTTTGCAAAATCGTTTCCGAGTGCAGCCTCCCTCTGCTTCAGCTGGAGGAGCCGTTAAAGCAACGGCTCGGGCGCTTTGAAGTGATACAAGAGAGGCTGCGGGGAGTTTGGACACAATACAAGGAGAAACCGCCTTATTATGAACTCATGGCAGAGGCGCTGCTTACGGAAGCGCTGGTCTATCTCAATCAAGAGAAGGATCGCGGAATGATTTCCTCGGACAAGCATCGGCGTGTTGACAGCATGAAGCAATATATTTCGACGCATTATCGCGAGAGGGTGACGAAGGAGGAGCTGGGGGATGTCATTAATACGACACCGAATTATGCGGCTACTTTATTTAAGGCGGTTACGAACCAGACGATCAGCGAATATGTACACAATCAGCGAATGAAGACGGCGATCTACATGCTGACCGAATCGCAGCTGATGATTAGTGAAATCGCCGACTATTTAGGATATAACGATGTTTCGTATTTTTACCGTATATTCAAGCGCATTGTTGGCAGCTCTCCATCTGATTTCCTGCATGAGCGCTCTTCAACCGTTTAATTGATTTCTATCAAATTTAAAAAACTTCACTGACGGAGGATGTCAGTGAAGTTTTTTTATAATAGGGGTATTCAGATATTACAAAAGGAGTGTTTATTATGCAGACAAAAAAAGTATATCTTTATGTTTTTGATACGATGGCAGATTGGGAAGTAGGTTATTTAACTGCTGAGCTTAACTCAGGGAGATATTTTAAAAAGGAGTTAGCGTCTTTAGAGGTCATTGCAGTAGGTGCTGATAAAAATCCTATTACTACAATGGGAGGATTGAAAATACTGCCTGCTATTTCTATTGAAGAGTGTAGTTTGGAAAGTATGGATGTACTCGTTCTTCCAGGCGGAGATACTTGGATGGAACCCATTCACGAGCCTATATTGAAAAAAGCTTCAAAAGCATTAGAAGAAGGAACAGTAGTTGCAGCGATTTGTGGCGCTACAATGGGACTTGCAAAGATGGGAGCGCTCGACTCAAGAAGACATACAAGCAACGATCTCGAATATTTGAAAATGGTTTGTCCTAATTATACGGGAGAAAAATATTATGAAACGGAGCCTGCAGTAACAGATGGAAACTTAGTTACTGCATCAGGTATAGCCCCGCTGGAATTTACGATGCATGTACTGCAGTTGTTGGATGTTTTTGCGCCAAATACATTACAGGCTTGGTTTAAGCTTTATCAGACTCATGAATCAAAATATTTCTTCGAATTAATGGATTCCGTATCGAATTGAGTCCCGGCGCCGCCGGTTCAGGAATACCAAAGACAACGCAATGACCGTGAGGATAATTCCAAGCACATGAAATCCCTCGAAGCTGAACGTATCGCCCATAACGATACCTATCAACAATGAGGAGAGGATGGTTCCAAAGTATCTGGATGTATTAAATAATCCGGATGCTACACCGATTATTTCTTTTGGAGAGCTTTGGAACAAGGATGCTTGCATCCCTACATTGTTCAGCCCGTTGCTAATACCGAATGCAGCCAAAGCTAGACATACGCTAATAACCGGTGAATTTTGATTCAATGTGACGAGCCACACTGACCCAAGTGTCATGAGTATGGCAGATACCAGCAATGCTGGTCTTGGTCCTGATTTATCGATCCATCGTCCTGCGATTGGAGAAGTAACTAGCGAGCATAAGCCTAAGCTTAGCATGAGAATCCCGGTTTGGAACTCACTGACATGGCGTACCATTTGCAAGTAGGATGGTAGCCCGAAAAAGAGCGAGTAATATAATACGTTAACGAGCATGAATTCTACATTAACCCAAGTCATCGCAGGATATTTGGCGAATGTGCGCAGTGGAATAAAAGGTGACGCCGCTTTTAACTCATGTCGAACGAATGCCCCAAGTGCAGCAAGTCCGACCAGCAAGGCAACGACATTTCTGAATGAGACATGTCCAGATGATTTGGCTGAGAGCAATGAAGCGAGCAGGGCAACCAGACCTACTGTAAAGAGCAGGATTCCTGACGCATCTATCAAATCAAACCACATACGAAAAGACATGTCCTTTGCAGCGTGCATTTGCGGTTCATCGATAGGAATAGTTCTCCATGCTAATAGAAAGCTAGCTATCGCAAATGGAATATTGACGAAAAAGATAGCCGTCCAATCCCACGAATGAATCAAGATCCCGCCAATAAAGGGTCCTATGGCTGCCGCTCCCGATAGAAAGATGGACAAAACAGACAGCGCAGTCGCTTGTTTCTCTGTAATATGAATGCGTACAATAGCCATTCCAACGGCAACCATCATGCTTGTTCCAATGGCTTGCACAATGCGGAACACTATGAGCCATCCGAAGTTTGGTGACAGCGGAGCTAGTAATGACGCAACGAAGGCTACAACAAGGCCGGCAAGAAAGATCTTCCTGCGCCCGAATAAATCGCTGGCCTTTCCCATAATAGGCTGAGCGATGCTGCTTGCAATGTAAAAGGAAAAAATAATCCAAGAAACACTTGTAAAATCAAGTTGGAATACATGCTGCAGACGTGGAATAGCAACTGAAACCATCGAAGAATTTAATGGGTTCAATAGTATTCCTAGACCAACGGAGATCATTAACCACCTGCTGCGAACACTCATTTTTGAATCGCCCCCAAATCGTATTAATGTCATCGTACTTGAAATCATTTATTCATTCCAACGCATTTGATGCTATAATCTCATTGACTTGAGGGAATGAATGGGGGCGCAAAATGGAACTTCTTCAACTGCAATATTTTCTTACGGTAGCTCGTTTGGAGCATATGACCGAAGCTGCACGCAATCTGCACGTTACTCAGTCTTCACTAAGCAAAACGATTGGGCGCTTGGAGGAGGATTTAGGGGTTCCCTTATTCGATCGAATAGGGAGGAATTTGCGATTGAATGAGTATGGCAGCCTATTCCTCCGCCGTGCAGAAAGGGCATTGTTTGAATTGGAGCAGGGGAAGCAGGAGCTTAGCGATTTATCCAGCCCGGAACATAGCACGCTCAAATTAGCAGTGACCACTGCAAGCAAATTGCCCAATATCCTTCGTGAGTTTCGGAAAAAACGTCCTGATATTCAATTTCATGTGCAAATGCTCACCACACAGGAAATGGTTACGCTTCTGGATAGAGGAGAAGTGGATTTTTGCTTGTCCTCGCCTCCTATAGAAGGGGATGATATCGAATGTCAAATCGTGTTTATCGACCCGATCCTTGTAGCTGTTCCAAAGGGGCATCGGCTGGCAGATCGAAGCAGCGTATCTTTGGCAGAGCTAAGGGATGAATGGTTTGTCGGAGTGAAAAAAGGTTACGGTACGCGCGATTTAGTGGACTCTTTATGCGAATCGATTGGATTTGTACCAAAATATGTGTATGAGGGGGATGAACCTGCAAGGCTTAGCATGCTTGTAGAGGCCGAAATAGGTATAGCCTTCATACCCAGCACGGCAAGGAATTCGCGGGAACAAATCCATTATCTCCAAATAGAGAATCACGAATTAGTACGGGAGATAGCGCTATTATGGCATAGGAATCGGTATATTTCGCGAGCTGCTCTGGAATTTCGTGAGGTCGTTGCAGCGTATTTTGAAGCGTTATCCAAACAAAGCATTTAAGCGTGTTCACCACTAATTCATCATAAAAGGCTGCCGGCGACGGCAGCCTTCTTGATTTGCATGATCTGGCTTTTCCAATTAATCAGAAATATTTCGGGTATAGTATTCGATGATATCTTTGCGGCGAATAATACCAAGAAAGACACGATCGATGTCTACGACGGGAACGAAGTTCTGATCGGCCGCCAGCGCCAGCATATCGTCCAAATCGGCGTTGATCGCGACACATTCGACTTTCATCCGTTTTTTGATGGAGACGACAGGAATTTCGTGCATTGTATCGAAGGTGAGGCCGGGTGTGGCTTTCAACTTCCATAACAAATCCCCTTCGGAAAGTGTTCCGAAATATAAGCCATTGTCGTCCAAGATCGGAATGGCTGTATAGTGGCTAGCCTCTAATTTATCTATGGCTTCTTTCATATTAGAGGATGTCATGAGGTATGAGACCTCGTTTTTTGGAAATAGAAACGATTTGATGTCCATTGAATCACGCTCCTTTGGTATATTAAAGCATATTTTGTCCGATGGTGCATGTGGAAGTGACTGGGCACGTCTAAAATGATCGAATAAAAATGCTAAAAATTATGCTTATTTCCATGAATACTTGGCTGCAGTTGACTTATTGGAACATTCGAATTACAATTTACCCATAAATAGGCTTTGACCAAAGACATGATTACCTTATACGAGCTGTCCAGAGAGAGAGGCTAAGGCTGAGAGCTTCTCCAGCAACCGATTGTGTAATTACCCCTTTGTAGCCGTGTTATTGAACCCGCTGTTTGCACAAAGCGATTGTAAATAACACCGATTCATCCTCGTTACCGGGTGCTCAATAAGGATCTTGCTGTAACTTTAAGTCTGGCGGATAGCCAGTCATATAAAGCAGCAGATCGAATGAGGGTGGAACCACGAGCTGAACGCACTCGTCCCTTGGTGGGAGAGATGTGTTTTTTTTGCGTTCAACTACATTCGATCGGAGGCTGCATGATGAGTATTGCAATTACATTACCGGATGGAACAGTTAAGGAGTATCCACGGGGGACAACCGCCGCGCAATTGGCGGAATCAATCAGTACTGGCCTTGGCAAAAATGCAGTCGCGGGAAAAGTCGATGGCAGGCTCGTCGATCTGAACGAGCCCATCCTAGCAAGCAGCAGCGTTGAAATTATAACGCTTGATGGTGCTGATGGTTTAGCGATTTACCGTCACAGTACAGCGCATGTGATGGCACAAGCCATAAAGCGTATCTATGGGGAAAAGACTGTGAAGCTTGGGATTGGTCCTGTTATTGAGGATGGCTTCTACTATGACATTGATATCGAGAAGCCGTTGTCTACAGATGATCTTGCTGCGATAGAAGCGGAGATGAGCAAGGTTATTCAAGAAAACCTGCCTATTACGCGTCGTGAAGTGAGTCGCGAGGAAGCGACAGCTTTATTCGCACAGGAGGAAGAGCCGCTCAAGCTGGAGTTAATTCGTGATTTGCCGGACGATTCCATTATTTCGCTGTATGAGCAAGGCGAGTTTGTTGACCTTTGCCGCGGTCCTCATTTACCTTCCACAGGACGCATCAAGGCGTTCAAGCTGCTAAGTGTAGCAGGCGCTTACTGGCGTGGCAATTCGGACAACAAAATGCTGCAGCGCATATATGGCACGTCGTTCCCGAAAAAGGCGCAGCTTGATGAGCATTTGCACCTGCTGGAGGAAGCGAAGAAGCGTGATCACCGCAAGCTGGGCAAGGAATTGGAGCTGTTCATGTTCTCAGAAGAGGCGCCGGGCATGCCGTTCTACCTGCCGAACGGCATGACAATTCGTACGGAGCTGGAGAGCCTGATTCGCGAGAAGCAGTGGCAGCGGGATTATGAGGAAGTACGCACGCCATTTATGATGAACCAGCGGATGTGGGAGCAATCGGGTCACTGGGATCATTATAAGGACAATATGTATTTTACAAATGTGGATGACACGGCTTATGCGCTAAAACCGATGAACTGCCCGGGGCATATGCTGATTTTCAAAAACAGTCTGCATTCGTATAGAGAGCTTCCGATTCGGATGTCGGAATTTGGCCAGGTTCATCGCCATGAGTACTCGGGTGCTCTGAACGGCATGATGCGGGTGCGTACGTTTTGCCAGGATGATGCTCATATATTCGTGCGGCCTGATCAGATTGAAGCAGAGATCAGCCATGCGATCGCATTGATCGACCATATCTACGGCGTATTCGGTTTTGATTTCAAAATTGAGCTGTCGACTAGACCAGAGGACTCAATGGGTTCCGAGGAGCTATGGGATCAAGCGGAGCAATCACTGCGCAGCGTACTGGACAGCCGCAATATTCAATATCGCGTAAATGAGGGCGACGGTGCATTTTATGGGCCAAAAATCGACTTTCATATCCTCGATGCTTTGAAGCGGAGCTGGCAATGCGGCACGATTCAGCTTGATTTCCAAATGCCTGAGAAATTTGATTTGTCCTATATTGGCGAAGACAACCAGAAGCATCGCCCTGTCGTTATTCATCGTGCGGTATATGGATCGATTGATCGTTTTATCGGTATATTGACAGAGCATTATTCAGGAGCATTCCCATTATGGCTCGCACCTGTTCAGGTTAAGCTGCTGCCTGTCTCGGAGAAATATATCGATTATGCCTTGCAGGTGAAGGAAGCACTCGCTGAAGCGGGCATTCGCACTAAAGTGGATACACGGAATGAGAAGCTGGGTTATAAAATTCGCGAGGCTGGCCTTGAAAAGGTGCCTTACACATTGGTACTCGGTGAAAGTGAGAAAAACGCGGGCAGCGTTGCCATCAGGAAAAGAGGCGAAGGTGATCTCGGATCACTAGCGATTGCTGAGGTTGTACAGCGGATTAAGGATGAGGTGCTGGCTAAATCGTAAGATGGCTAGCGCGGCTGCAGCGTGGGGCAATAACCGAGCGGCAGCCGTTCTTCGTTGGAATTGGTCATCCATGGAAGATCTAGCGCTTGAATGACAAATAAAATCGTTGACAGAAGCAATAAATATAATCTATAGTAAGCTCATCGGAATTATAAGAAATCGAGCTGATTAGACGACTAAAAGCTCTTATTTCACGGAACGGCGCAAACAGCCGGCATCGTGGAATAAGAGCTTTTCTGTTTTTCTAGACATGTAATCAGCTTGAAAAACAAATAGGAAGCAGGGGAGATCATATGAAACAAAAGATCGTATTGATTATGCTGACACTGGTATTAACCGCTGTGCTTGCCGCGTGCGGCAACAAATCAGAATTGAGCGGTGCAGAGGGAGAAGGAGAGAACGCGAAGCTTAAGGTAGGTATTTCGGCAGGCGTTGAGGAAGAGATTTGGAAACAGGTGCAGGAAGTTGCGGCAAAGGATAACCTCGATATTGAGCTTGTTGTATTCAATGACTATGTACAGCCGAATAAAGTGCTGGCGGAAGGCGAGCTTGATGCCAATGCATTCCAGCATGAGCCGTATCTCGATCAATTCAAGAAGGATAACAACCTTGATTTGGTGAAGATCGCGAACACGCTTAATTTTCCAATCGGCTTCTACTCCAAAAAAATCAAAGACGTTTCTGAAATAAAGGAAGGCGATGTTATCGGCCTGCCTAATGATCCGACGAATGGCGCACGCGCGTTGATTCTATTTGAAAACGCTGGACTGATTAAGCTTAAAGAAGGCGTTGGCATTAAAGCGACTGTTCGCGACATCGCAGAAAACAAGCTCAAATTGAAATTTGAGGAGCTGGATGCAGCATTCATTCCGAAAGCGCTTGGCGATCTGACGGCGGCAGTAATCAACACCAACTATGCGGTAGAAGCGGGTTTTGTGCCAACGAAGGATGCCATTTTTATTGAGCCAAAGGATTCTCCTTGGGTAAATATTATTGCAGTAAGAACCGAGGACAAGGATAAGCCGGTATTCCAAAGATTGATTAAGGCTTATCATTCCGACCAAGTCAAGAAATTCGTAGAAGAAAAATACGGCACGTACATTGTCGCATCTTGGTAACTCGAAAATAGACCTTGGTCTCTTCTTAGATGAAGAGACCTTTTTAACATTTTAGCAGAGGCGGGGTTGTACAGTGATCTGGATCGAAAATGTCAGCAAAACGTATCAACAGGGCAAACAGAACATCCATGCAATTAAGGACGCGAATCTGCATATTCGTAAAGGGGAAATTTTCGGCATTATCGGCTACAGCGGAGCAGGCAAAAGCACGCTTCTGCGCTGCATCAACTATTTGGAGCGGCCGACTGCTGGCAGTATACGTATAAATGACACGGATCTGGCATCGCTTAACGAGCAGGAGCTGCGCATTATGCGGCGGAAAATCGGGATGATTTTTCAAAATTTCAACTTGCTTATGTCGAGTACCGTCTATGAGAATATAGCTTCTCCGCTCGTGCTTGCAGGTGTCCCCAAAAAACAAATTGAAGCAAGGGTAAGTGAGCTTCTGAAGCTTGTGGATCTTGAGGATAAACGTGACAGCTACCCCGCTCAATTGTCTGGAGGACAGAAGCAGCGTGTGGCGATTGCAAGGGCGCTTGCCAACGAGCCGGAAATCTTGTTATGCGATGAAGCGACATCGGCACTTGATCCGCAGACGACCGATTCGATCTTGCATTTGCTGCTCGACATTCATCGTTCCTATGGAATTACGATTGTATTGATTACCCATGAGATGTATGTGTTGAAAAAGATATGTGATCGAGCAGCCGTTATGGAGAACGGCATCATTGTAGAGCAGGGCTCTATTTTGGAGCTGTTTACGAAACCGCAAACGGATACGACCAAAAAATTTACGAAAAGCGTGTTTGATGCGGATTTGCCGCAGGAGCTGCTTTACAAAGCCAACCACCCTGCAGAGCCAAAACATCTGCTTCGCATTTCCTTCATTGGAGATACGGTAAGCGAGCCTATACTCGCAGATTTGACGCTGCGCTATCAGCTTCGGCCAAGCATTTTGTACGGGAATATAACGAAAATTAAAGATACCGTTTTTGGTTTTCTCTTAATTAGTTTGCCGGGCGAATCGACTGCCATAGAAGAAGGAATTGCATACATGGTACAAAACGGAATGCAGGTGGAGGTGCTTAAGCATGCTGGATAGCTTCTTCAGAAGCCTAGCCGAGAACCATGATCTATACACAGAAGCGCTAGGGGAAACAGCGGCGATGGTTGTCTATTCCTTGTTTTTCTCCACTATTATTGGCTTGTTTCTGGGCATTTGCCTAGTCGTGCTTCGCCCAAATCATATTTATGAGAACAAGGTGCTTTATCATCTGTTAAACGCAGTCATCAATGTGCTGCGGTCTGTCCCGTTTATCATTATTTTAATAGCGATCATTCCCATTACGAAATGGATTGTGCATACAACAATCGGGGTGAAAGGGGCAATCGTGCCGCTTGTCTTTTATACCGCGCCTTATATTGCGAGGCTTATCGAATCGGCTTTGCTGGAGGTGAATACCGGTGTTATTGAAGCATTTCAAGCGATGGGAGCCTCGCGCCGGCAAATCATTTGGCGGGTTATTTTGAAGGAAGCAAGACCGGGGATTGTGCTTGGTTTAACCATCGCAACGATTGGATTAATCGGCGCAACAGCGATGGCGGGTGTACTTGGCGCAGGCGGTTTAGGCGATGTGGCGATTAGGTACGGCTACCAGCGCTGGGAGCCCGACGTGATGTACGTTTGTGTCATTATTCTTATTTTACTCGTACAGCTGATGCAGTCAGCGGGCAATCGCATATCGAAGAAGCTGCGCAAGCACTAGTTGAAACGTTATAGCGGTCTGCTCACAATCTGCGAATGAACTCCTGAGATAGTCGGGAGTTTTTTTCGTTTATCCTTCGATCCTGCGATTGCAAACCATTTCGCAGCTTTAACGGCTTTTTTATAAGCAGCTTGTATGGTACTATCGATGGGCAATAAAAGAAAGCGCTTCATTATAGCTTGCGTTAAAATAGAAATAAGGACAACTGGGAACGAGGGGATACGGTGTTCAGATCGCTTGATAAGAAAATGAAAATTATTTTGCTATCGGTCATTGTTTTATATGTAATCTTGTCCAGCATGCTCGTATTTCGGACCATGGAGAACAAAAGCTCGGAAATGCAGCGTCAGCTTTCCCTTCAATATACAGGCCAACAGCACAAAAACGCCCAGCTGTTTATGAAATGGATGGAGGAAATGGCTAGTTTGGTGACAAACAATACAGCCGTTCATGCTTCCCTCACAAGCAGCGAATATGACAATACCATTACGCCGATATTGGACGGCATGATTTCATCCAACCTCTATATTTTAGATATGGTGATGTACGGGAATAGCGGCAGCGTGTACGCATCAAGCAACGTATCGGCGATACGCTCGTTCCAGGAGACCCAGAAGCTTCCCGAATATACGAAGTTTTTAAGCTCAGATTTAACGTCCGAATGGATTGTTCAAGCTTCGAGCTCGCTCGTGTACAAGAACACAGATCCACGCAGAAAGCTGGTTTATGTGGCCAAAATCATCGATACAAACGAGAAGATCACAGGCCTGCTTCTCATGAATGTGGATTTGAAAAAGATGAGCAGCTTCTATCATGCCGACGATCCTGAATTGTATGGCCGTCATCCTACCTATATTATTACGCATGATCATGCGATTTTGAATGCAAATGGCTTGCAGGAAGAGCCTAACGATGTGATTTGGGAAACGCTGCAGGAGGATACACAAGAAGAAGCGAATGAGGAAATGACGATCAATCAGACGGAAGAAGGCATTGTTTTGTTATATCGCTTGTATCATTCTGATGATCGAATCGCGATTCTGATCTCAGGTGAGCCGATCAAAAGCGAACTCCGACTGCTAAGAAATACGCTAATCGGAGTTGGCGCTTTTATTTTGGCACTATTTTTTATACTGATTAAGCGGCTGTCTCGCAGCATTCTAGATCCATTAAAGGATTTGTACAAAAAAATGCGCAGACATCATGAGATTTGATCTAGGCTGAGGCGAATCCGAATAAGGGCAGTCGTTCCTTTTCCGGGTTCGCTCGTTATCGTGAGCCCCGATTCCTTGCCATATTCGAGTTTAATCCTCTCGTCAACGTTTCTGAGGCCGTAACCGCTTTGAAACAACACATTTTTGTCGGTGCTTTGAATGTTGGATTTGCTTTTGAACCCTACCCCGTCATCCTTAATTTCAAAATACAGATAGGTTTCGTCTCGCCAGCTTTTAACCTCGACTAATCCTTTTCCTTGTTTCTCACTCATGCCATGTTTAATGGCGTTCTCCACTAATGGCTGAAGAATAAGCTTCAAGATGCGAATTTTCCGAAGCGGCTCTGGGATATCGTAGGTGACATCATATTTGTCTGGAAAACGCATCAGCTCAACGGTTACAAAGCTTTTTACCAGCCGAATCTCTTCCTCAACGGGAATATGCTTGTCCCCTTTATGCAGGCTGATTCGGAAGAAGGTCGCTAACGCAGAAATCATTCTCTCGATTTCAGGTTGTTTTTTCAGCCTGGCCGTCCAAGTGATCGCATCGAGCGTATTGTACAAAAAATGCGGATTGATTTGCGATTGCAAAGCGGTTAGCTCCATCACTCGCTGCTTTTCCTTTTCCTCATTGTTTTCGTGAATGAGGTTGTTGATTCGGTCGATCATCGTGTAATAGCTGTTTTCAAGCTCACTGATTTCGTCGCTCGGTTTATTTCGATCATTCATGAGCTGCAGCCCGGACTTTCCTATCGCACCCAGCTTCTTTGTCAGATTGAAGACAGGCTCCGTAATTTTGGATGCCAAATAAAAAGATAGAGCTAAGAGACCAACAAAAACGAGCAAAGCGAAATATAGCGCGTTGCGGTTTCCTTCCGTAATCGCTGCAAACAATTGTGGCCGCGATACAACGGAAACAAGCTTCCAGCTGACGCCGAATCGGTTCAGGCGGTCGCTCAGCGGATACGTGCTCAAAATATAGTTTTCATGCCCCGATGATACGTTTCGATAACCTGCCGTTTCTCCGGGATGGAACGAATCCGATTCCAGAAGAGTATTGCCGACCACCCGTTTATCCGGATGTGAAATCACTTCATTAGTGACCGAGGCAATATAGGAATAGCCTAGCCCCTCAAACGCTGGCTTATAAAGATTAAACAGCGAAGATTCCTTCACATAGACGAGAATCGTACCAATGTTTTGGCCAGTATTGAAATTGCGATATTTTTGTCCGAAAACGATATAGGCGTCACCTTTAGCGTTATGCTTCACCTTACCGATAACAGGTAAAATAGACTCCTCGATTTTGGATAGCAGCAGGTCATCCGGATCTTCAAAAATTTCTGTATCGGCGACATATCGGTAACGGGTGCCTTCATTTGTAATGATCACCACGTCGCCGATCAGCTCGTTTTTGGCGACGATGCCTTCCATCAGCGAACGAATACGCGTTTTTTTCTCATCCTCTGCAATGGACAAGTCGCCGATTAGGCGGTAAATGTCTGTATTGACGAGGAAACGGAGCGAAAGCATTTGGATATCATCGACGATCAGCTCTAAGCTGAGTCCGATCTCTTTTTGAATATTGCCAATGTGATTGTACAAATTGTTTTTGAGATACGTGTGAGCGTAAATATTGAACACACCCAGCATCAAAGTGAGATGCAGCGTCAATCCGGCGATGATGACAAAGACGATTCGGGTTCTAATGTTCATTTTACGCAAAATAGAGGACGACTTGTCGCTGCGATCCTGCTTATTGTTGATATTTGGCATATTCGCTAGGAGACATCCCGGTCATTTTGCGGAAAATTTGGCTGAAATATTTGGAATCGCCGAAGCCAACATGCAGACCGACCTCATAAACGCGATAGGAGGAGTAGCGCAGCAGACGCTTAGCCTCATCGATGCGATATTCCGTCAGGCACTCATAAAACGTTTTGTTCAGATCCTTCCTAAACAAATGCATCAGATGAGTTGGGCTGACATGAACCTTCTCGGCAACCATGTCGGCTGTAATGTTATCTGCATAATGAAGTCTAATATAGGCGAGCGCGTCCCGAACCTCGCGTCTTGAGCCTGAACGTTCATTTTCTGATTCAAATAAAACGCCGCCTAATCCAGAGATGGATTTGCGTGCCGCCTCACGCGCTTTCACAAACGCAGTGTGTATGCCCGCATAGCGGTTAGCTGCTTCAGTGAAGCCTACCGTCAATTGGAAGCCGGCGGAGTCTTTTATTTCTTTAATGACAGCGTAACCAAAAGTGTACATGGTGGAAGCAAAATCGGTGATTGGCAGGCTCGAAGCCGCGATGACTGTCCATTCTGTCGGTGCACTTTGCAAAACAGCTATAGTGCTCACTGAATGGTTGTTTAAGATCTGGCGAATTTGCTGTTCAATTGCCGACCATTTGGATTGATCAACAAAATCTATCGCTGTAACGGTGTCTGGAATGATAGAGATGACAGCAGCAATCAGATTATTCTCAGGCGCAATCGCGATACTCAGCCAATCATATTTCTCCTGAATCAAATTGGTGTCAGAGAGTCGCCCGTAAAATAAATCAAGCCAAAATTGCGAGGAGATGGCGTTCTCTTCTTTTTTATATTTTTGAAATTGCATGCGGTTTGCTCGTTTTTCAATCGTTTGCCGCCCAATTTGCTGGACCGTTTCTGCCAGCTCATCGATATTTACCGGCTTAAGCAGATAACTGGCTGCGCCATGGCGAAGCGCCTCCTGGGCATATTGAAATTCATCGTATCCACTGAGCACAATAACGCCGCAATGCAGATTATGCTCTTTTATTTTCTCCAAAAACTCCAGCCCGTTCATATAAGGCATACGCACATCAGTCACAATGACATCGGGCTGATGAAGCAGTGCGAGCTCCAGCCCTTCCACGCCATTGCTTGCATCTCCAATAATCTCTACCCCATATTCGGCCCAATCGATGGTCTCGCGGAATCCTGTGCGAACTAAATATTCGTCGTCGACGATAAGCGCTTTCAACATGGTGTCCGACTCCCCCATAACCCATTGTTGTCGATCCATTTTATTATAATATATCGTCCTTATTTCGTCAGTGCCATGGAAGGTTCCGACAGAATAATCCACCCTTTCGCAGGATAACAACCTACTGGCAAATCTTTTTACTGTGCTACCATGAGCTAAAGCAGCGATTGCCATGAAGAAGGGAGAACAACGTTAGAAGCAATCGGCGCTTATATTTCACATCATGTCAAACCATTTCGCAGGGTTGAAGGATGTTGCTCTTTGCAAGGAAGCGTTATCATTTTAATTAAATACATCATTTAGGAAAGGAAGCCAACATGAGCGTAAACGCCGGTACACCCACGTATACTCCTAAGCAGAAAAAATCGACTTTTTTTATGTATTGGATGAAGGAATGGTCCTCGTGGCTTTTAATTATTCCCACGCTGCTTTTTTTCTTTTTCTTTTCATGGCAGCCGTTATTGTCAGGCATTTGGTTATCCTTTTTTAAGACAAAGGGATTTAAAGCAGAGTCATTTATCGGGCTGCAAAATTATATCGATGTCATTACCAATTCGGTATTCCAGCAAACCTTGATCAATACGTTTATGTACGTTTTTTGGTCTCTTGTTATTGGATTCGTGATTCCGATCGTCGTTGCTGTCATGATTAATGAAATGCGGCATTGGAGCTCTTTTTTTCGGTTTTCGGCTTTTTTCCCAAGCATGATTCCGGGAATTGCAGCATCGATGCTGTGGATGTTCCTCTTTGAGCCGAGCGAGAACGGTTTGGTCAATAAAATAATAGGCATGGTCGGCATTCATCCGCAGGGGTGGCTGCAGGACCCAAGCTTGACGATTATTACAATTGTGCTCACGATCACTTGGAGAAGCTTCGGGGCAACAACGCTTCTATTTCTAGCCAGTTTACAGGGTGTGAATAGTGAGCTGTATGAGGCGGCTTCAATTGATGGAGCAGGCATATGGCGAAAATTTTGGAACATTACGCTTCCGCAGATTTCACCTTTAATCGGCTTAACGCTGATCTTACAAATTAGCGGCGTTTTCCAAATTTTTAATGAGCCTCTCGTTTTGACAGAGGGCGGCCCTAATAATGCGTCTATGACTCTGCAGCTGCAAAGCTACTTCTATGCCTTCCGATATTTCGAGGCGGGTCATTCGGTGGCACTCGGCGTCATTACCTTTATGATTTTGATGGTTATGACCGTCTACTATTTCAAATTGCAGAAAAAATGGGACAAGGAGTAAGGAGTGAGTAAATGAAAACGGCTAAATCATCAGGAATTATTGGGGATCTGGAATACAAAATACCTAAGGTTAAAATTATGTATTGGCTATTTTTTGCGATCATGACGATCATTTCACTCGTATGCCTTCTGCCTCCTGTCTGGGTTATTTTGTCCAGCTTCAAGGATGTGAAGGAGTTTTACGAAATTCCGCCTACCATTATTCCGCGGTCGTTTCACATCGAGAAGCTTTGGGACACATGGAATGAGTTCAAGTTTATGCGTTATTATTTGAATACGTCTTATGTGACGATCGGAACGCTTGTATTTACGGTGTTGTTTAATGGATTGGCAGGTTACTTTTTCTCCAAGCTGAAGCCAAAAGGAAGCGCCTTTTTCTTTTTGCTCATTCTTTGGACAGTGCTGCTGCCGAGTACAGTCGGAATTGTTCCTTTGTTCGGCAATATTGTCGATTTTCCACTGTTTCATATTAACTTTACGAATACGTATTGGCCTTTATGGTTTTTGGCGGCGGTCAATCCCGTTGTCATTCTTATTTTCAAAAACTTTTTCGACACGATTCCAGCTTCCTTGGTCGAATCAGCCCATATTGACGGAGCTTCCAAGCTAAGCATTTTTTTGCGGATTATTTTGCCTTTGAGTGGACCTGTGCTCATCACGATCTCGATCTTAACGATCAACGGCGTATGGAATGACTTTTTCTGGCCGTATATGATTCTGAAAGACCAGTCGCAGTGGACGGTCATCGTTGCTATTTTTAACTTGAAAGCTACGCTGCCTGCAGATATCCAGTTCCTTGGATTAACGTTTGCCATCGTTCCGCCGGTTCTACTATTTCTAGTCTTCCAGCGATATATTATGCAAGGCTATTCGATTGCCGGAAGCATCAAAGGTTAAGGAAGCGCGCAGAATATTAAACTGTTTCGCAGATTTGTGCCCTACTGAATGCGATAATGAGTATGATAGCATTTAGTTGCCGGCAAATAAGAAAGCGCTTCAAAAGCTCGTAAAGTCATCATTCCAAATAGAAGGCTGGGGGATTACAAATGAATTTGAAAAAAAGAAACACTTGGCAGCTTACGTTTATTATGTTGTGCGTGTTTGTTCTCGTTATTGCAGGCTGCGGCAAAAATAGCGGCAATAATGCTGTGGAGCCGACGGCAAGCAGCAATAGCGGCGAAAATAATCCAGCGACGGAAGCGCCTTCCGAAGCGAAGCCTACAACGATCAAGGTCAGCAACTGGCCGAAGCCGAATGAGGAAGCTCAGGTCAAAATTTACACCGATTATGTTGCCAAGATGAAAGAGAAATATCCGCTTATTACAGTGGATAAGGATGAATGGGGCTATGATGTAAGCTCGTTCCTTCCGAAAGCGGCAAGCGGTGAGCTTCCTACCGTGTATGAAACCTTTTTTACTGAAGCAGACAAAATTATCAAGGCAAATTATGCCGCTGATATTACGGATATTATGACTAAAAATGAGTTCGACAAAGCGCTTAACCCAGATTTGCTCAAGCTGGTGCAAAAAGACGGCAAATATTACGGCATTCCAAAAGACGGATACGTGATGGGCCTTATGTACAACGTAAACCTGTTCAAGCAAGCAGGCCTTGTAGATGACAAAGGGGTGCCAAATTTCCCGAAAACCTATGAGGAGCTTGCGCAAACCGCTAAAACGATCAAAGAGAAAACAGGAAAGTCCGGCTTTTTCTTCCCAACCAAAAACAATCAAGGCGGCTGGATGTTCATGAATATCGCCTGGGCATATGGCGCTGATTTTGAACAGCAGGTAGATGGCAAATGGAAAGCTGTATTTAATTCCCCAGAGGCTGCTGAAGCGCTTCAATACGTAAAGGATTTGAAATGGAAATATGACGTGCTTCCTGCAAACAATCTAGTTGATGTCGGTACTGATTTATTCCAAATGTTCGGAACAGAGCAAGTGGCGATGAGCTTTGGCATATCCGATTGGGGTAATGCGATCGTTCAAAATATGAAAATGCCAAAAGATAACCTGGCTATGTCGGCACTGCCGACAGGACCAAAAGGAAATGCGACGCTTCTAGGCGGCGGACTATACATGTTTGCGCCGGATGCGACGCCTGAGCAATTGGACTCAGCCTTCAAATGGCTGGATGTGAAGGGCTTCTCGCCGCAAACGAGTGAAGAATCGCTGCTTGGACTTGAAACGCAATCCAAAACAGCTAACGAGCAAGGTTTAATCGTGGGCCCGCACGGACTTCGCGTATGGGTGAACGAGGATCGTATTAAAGCGGAGCAAGCAATTCTTGATAAATACACCAATGTAAATATGGATATGTTCAATGATTACATGACGAATGGTTCGGCTGGTCTTCGCCCTGAGGTGCCAGTCAATGCGCAAGAGCTTTACAAAACGCTTGATGTGGCTATCCAAGCTGTATTAACGAACAAGAATGCAGATCCGAAAGCACTGCTTGAGAAAGCAGCTGCCGATTTCCAAAAGGACTATCTCGATAAAGTGCAATAAGCATCGGAAGTTTTCGGTGAACTCTAAATCCCCAAGGGCAGTCAGCCTTGGGGATTTACAATCAATAGGGCAGCGGCGGAGCCTCTGCGAATGGCAAAGGACAACAAGTGGTGTGGAAGGAGAATGGATGTCGTGGGGAAGCAGAAGGATCAAACGATAAAGGGGCTGCGTGCGAAACAAAAGCAAGTTTTCATTTTGTTATTATTGATAACGCTTACAGCGGTTTTCTTCTTGGTCGGCGCTTCACAAAAACGATCGAGCATTGCTTCCGAACCCTTAATCGTTAACGGCCATGCAGCTTCAGCAGAACAAATCGAAATGTATTTAGGGTTGAAAAAAGCGCTCGTAGCTGATTATTTCGCGCAAACCTACGGAGCTGAATATACAGATCAGTTCTGGACGACTTCCTACTCCGGCGAAATGCCTTTGCTGAGGTTAATTGAGGAAGCTAAAGCGGAGCTGACGAAAACGATAGCTTTGCAGCAGCTGGCGAAGAAGAGTGGGATTGCTGTGGATGGCAGCTACGAATCGTTTCTTAGCGGGATGGAAGCTGAGAATAGCAGGCGCAGCAAGGCTGCGGCAGACGGTGAAATCGTATATGGACCCACTTCCTTCGAAATCGAAGCTTATTACAGCTATTACATGAGCAATTTGGAAAGCGCGACACTTGAAGCAATGCAAAAAAGCGGCAAGCTCTCTGTTCCAGATGACAAAGTAAAACAGGCATACGAAATGGATAAACAGACGAAGTATTCGCTCCCGGGGCATGTAAAGCTTAAATGGGCGGTGCTGCCCTATGGAGATGGAGCCGCTTTGCGTAATAAGAACGAGGCTCTCCGCATTATGGAACAGTTGAAAAAAGCAGCCGTAGACCAAGCAGGCTTCATCGATTCTGCCAAGCAGCTTGGGATAGAGGTGATGGATGCAAGCTTAACGAGTGCAACTCGTCGTACCGCGGCTCTAGAGAGTCCAATAGCGGTTCAGCAAGCAGAGCGTATCCAGGCAGATCAATTGAGCGATATTTTCGAAGAGAACGGAGAGCTGCATCTACTGTATTGCATTTCTAAAGGAGAGCGAATTCTCCAATCCTATGAGAAAGTGAAAGACGCGATAGCAAGCGAGTTGATGTCTGAACAATTTCGCGAAATCGCTCAGCAGGAATCAAGACTAGCGACGGTTGAATGGGTTAGCGAGCGTGCAGAACGCCTTGCACGAAGCTGGTTAGGCATAACGAAATTATAGCTTTTCATTAATAAATGAATTTCTATTACTTTTTAAGAGGGAGCCATGAAAAATGTTGAAGAAGTGGATGAATGCGATGCTGATCCTCACGCTGCTCAGCATGCTGGCATTTCCAGCTGCGAGCGTATCTGCGCATGATGCAGTATCGATTGAAGATGCGTTAACGGATAACTCCAAGATGTTTGCGAGTTCGCCAAACTGGACATTTGACAATACGAATCCGCCTTTTTTTGGAGGCGATGATTCTAGGGCGGTTAGAACGTCAACGACGACGGAGTATGCTGTATATAAGCTGAATGGCATTCAGTCCTTTGCCTTGCAAGCTTATTATTTCTCCGGATCAACTGCGGTCGTTACGTTCTATGGCTCAGCGGACGGTTCTGCTTGGACAGAAATTCCTTCTCAATATTCAGATCCTGTAGGAACAGGCTCCGGCTGGTATGGAACGGAATACAGTTCCTCGGGAGCACTGCCAAGCGGAATCGATTATTTGAAAATTGAACTGAGCGGAGATATCGATACTTGGCTCATGCAGCTTGGATCGATTACGGTTTCCAATCTGTCAACGGCACCTCAGACGATTGACGATAAGCTTGATGACATGTCCAAGCTTGCTTCGTTTACGGCTAATTGGTCAATAGACAACACGAATCCGGCTTTTTTTGGCGGGGATGCTTCTAGAATTGTGAGAACGGCCGTATCGGATGAGTCAGTCGTTTATCATCTGCATGGCATTAAGCATTTTGCAGCAAGACTTCACTTCTTCGCAGGTTCAACGGGTGTTATTACGTTTTATGGCTCGCCGGATGGCGCGGTGTGGACAGAGCTTGCTGCTGTACATGATACGCCTGAATCGACCGGGGACGGGGCTTGGTCAGGGGCTACATATACGCCGGCTGATCCGCTGCCCGCAGACATTAATTATTTGAAAGTAGAATTATCTGGCGATCTGGCGAATTGGCTCATGCAGCTGGGCTCTGTAACGCTTGCGAATGTGGTGCCTGGAAATGGCGGCGGCACAGGAGGCGATGGCGATTATTTCGTAGATGCCGAGGCTGGCAGCGACAGCAATGACGGCAAATCGCAAAACACGGCATGGAAATCATTTGCCAACGTCAATAACACGACTTTTGCAGCGGGTGACCGCATTTTGCTCAAAAAAGGCAGCGTATGGAACGAGCGGCTGTATCCCAAGGGTAGCGGGACAGCGGAAGCTCCGATAACAATTACGTCTTACGGCAGTGGCAGCAAGCCAATCATTAACGGCGGCGGCATGGCCGGGGGCGCTGTATATCTTCGCAATTCTTCTAACGTTGTTATCCAAAATTTGGAGGTAACCAACTACGCCGCTGAACGCGGAACGACGTACCGAGAGGGCATTCTTGTTGAAAATGCAAACGCGGGTACGCTGACAAACATTCAGATTTTGGATAACTATGTGCATGACGTATCAAGCAGCTTCAGATATCCGACTGAATCAGGAGCAGAGGGCGGACCACATGCCTTTGGGGGCATTTCCGTATATGTAGGCGGCACCACGGCAACGGATAAGTTCGATCAAGTACTCATTCAAGGAAATACGGTGGAGCGTATTGGACGAACGGGCATTGTCGTATGGGATCAGCGCTGGAATGGGCAGGATTTTGCTTCAACTGGTGTGAAAATCCGTCAAAACTATGTGAAGCAAGCCGATAGCGACGGCATTCTTACTTTCGGCGTAGATGGTGCGTTAATTGAACATAATGTGGCAGAAGGCGGCGGCAATTACTCTGAGGTCGGTGAGTTTAACGGTTCAGCTGCGATTTGGCCAACTCGAGGCAAAAACAATGTGGTGCAGTTTAACGAATCCTTTAATACGAATAAGCCGGAAGGCGACGGTCAAGGCTTCAATCTAGATATTGATACGAACAACAGCGTTGTTCAATACAACTACAGCCACGATAATAAAGGCGGCTTTATTCTCTTTGTGGATGCGCGCTTAACACCGGGCGTGCTGGTCGGCTCTTCAAACAACGTGGTTAGATACAACATCAGCCAAAACGACCTGACTCATACGTTTAATTTTGCGGGCGGAGTTTCGCCTAATACGCAAATTTACAACAACAGCATTTATATCGGAACAGGTCAAAATACAAAAATTATGGATCATGAGTGGAATGAAGCAGGGGATTTGCAGGCGGCTTTTTCATTCAAAAACAATCTTATCTATAATCTTGGAACAGGCGATTATCATGTGCCGGGCATGAATGGCGTTTTTGATCATAACTTGTTTTACGGCAACCATCCGATCAATGAGCCTGCTGACCCGAATAAAGTTACGGCTAACCCGATGCTCGTTTATCAAGGCGGAGGCAGCAAAGGCTGGAATACGGTTGATGGTTACAAGCTAAGAGCTGGTTCTCCTGCTTTGGGTGCGGGTACGCTCATTGCCGACAATGGCGGTCTTGATTATTGGGGGAATTCGGTATCGGGCACGGAAGCTCCGAATATTGGCGCTTATAACGGAGCAGGCCTAGATCCAGCGACGCTGCCGGAGCCGCCTATCGATGATTTGAGATTGTATTTCCAAGGCTTGAAGGTCATACCGAGTATTACCGATGATGATAGCGGCAGCAAGTCGCTCCGTCTTCAGTTCGTAAACAGCTCTGAAAAAGACAGCTTAAGGGTTGGAAAGATCGCTTGGGAGGTTGGCAAAGGTTCGGATCTCGGCACAATCAGCGGCACGGATACGAATGTCCCTGTCGTCGCGCCAAACGGGCAATCGACGTATGTTATTTCTTTGCCGGGCTTGGCTGAAGGGGTTAAATATCCGCTTGATTTGAAGGTTGAAATTGCCGGATATGAGAACATTCATATGACAAGAGAGATTGATTTTAACCGTATATTGCATGAAACGGACAGCCGCCAGCCTATAACGATTGATTTGGCGAAAGGCAGCAATGTAATGACAGGTTTTCAAGGCGACGATGACCTAAGCGGTACAGCCAAGCTGCGCTGGGATGAAGGCTTTTTCTATCTCTCAGCAAGCATAAAAGACGATGTGTTTAACCATGCAGCTTTCGGCAGCTCGATTTGGCAAAACGATGGTATTCAGTTCAGCGTAGCGCCGGGTGTTCCCGGCGAGAGCCAGTCCTGGTATGAATACGGCATTTCGCAGACGCCGGACGGGCCACAAATTTATCGCTGGCTTACGATGCAAGGCAAATCAACAGGCTCAGTAACGAACGGGACGCTTAACGTAACGCGAAATGAAGAGACGAAGGTTACTTCCTATGAGCTGAAGCTTCCTTGGAGCGAGCTTTATCCGATCCAAGCCGCTGCGAATCAAGCATTAAGCTTCTCGATGCTGGTCAACGATAATGATGGTGCAGGCCGCAAAGGATATATCGAGTGGGGCTCGGGTATTGGCGGAGTGAAGGACCCGGCGCTATTCCGTACTTTCCAGCTGCTAGCTAAAGCAACGGTCACTCCACCGACACCAGGGGGAAGCACAGGCGGCAGCGGCAGCTTGAACACGATTGATAAGGGCATCATTACAGCAAAAGGAGCTAGTATCGACAAGGGGATTGCTCAAATCAATATTTCCAACGAGGAGCTTAACAAAACAGTCGAAGGCGCGAAAGACGGGCAATTGGTCATTAATGTGGTACCGTCTGGAGCAGATGCTAAGGGCGCTTCCATTCACATTTCCGCAGCAGCGCTAAAGGATGGGAACGCCAAGGCAAAAGAATTGATGGTCACCGCAAATGGCGCATCGCTTTCCATTCCAGTAGAAGCTCTCTTAGGTAGCCTTCCAGCTGGCTCGAAGCAGGTGGAGATCTCAATTATCCAGCAAGGAGATGCCTCGCTTCCGCAAAGCTTACAGCAAAAATGGAAAGGCAATACGATTTACGATTTCTTCGTTAAGGCTGATGGAGCAGCGGTTGGCAAGTTTGATTCGAAGTCGCCAATGACGGCGACAATGAAATACGAGCTGAAGCCAGAAGAGCAGGCTCATCAGGTTGTTGTATATACAATTCTAGAAGATGGCCGTGTAGAAGCGGTGAAACAAGTAAAATACGATTCCGTTACGGGGACGGTAACTTTCCAGACTAATCTTTCTAGCCGTTACGCAGCAGCCTATGCGAATGTACATTTTACAGACGTCAACGCTGCATCGCGGACGATTATTGAAGCTTTAGCAGCTCGTGAAATTGTGAAAGGTGTGGGGGAGAGCAGGTTTGAGCCTAACCGTTCCATTACCCGCGGCGAGTTTGTTCAGCTTCTCGTCAATGCCCTCGATTTGGCACCTGCTGCTGCAGGGTCTAGCAGCTTTACGGATGTCCGTAAGGAAGCATGGTATTATGCTGCGGTTTCCACAGCTCAGGCGCTGGGTATTGTAAACGGAAAAGGGGACGGCTCGTTTGGCGTATCGGATGTCATTACACGTGAGGAAATGGCTGTCATTGCTTTCCGCGCAATAGAGGCGGTTGTGAAGCTGCCAAAAGCAGCTGGCGAATCGGATATTTTTAAGGACCAGAGCCAAATAAGCGGTTACGCTTTGGAGGGAATTATGGCTTTGCAGCAGGCGGGATTCATCAAAGGGTACAAGGATGGATTATACAAACCAAAAGGCTTGTCTACCCGCGCGGAAGCAGCAGCAGTTATTTTCCGGTTGATGGGGTTATAGGTTTGTTGAAAGGACTGCACTCTTGTTGAAAAACAGGAGGGTGGTCCTTTTTTTCTATTGTAAAATCGGCTGGTTGCTGGAAATTTGCAAGGAGATCAAGGGTTTTATAGGAAATTAAGCAAAAAAGGAAGCCTACTTAACCATTTCGCAGGGTTGTCGGATATTATCCTACGATATAAAGCGCTATCATAAGATGAAAATGGCAGGCCAAATCAACATTAGCCAACTACTCGGAGGTCGTTTCCATGAACTATTTGTCTTATGTTAATCCGCTGCAAGGAACGGATTCTGTGTATACGTTCTCGAATGGAAATACGCTCCCGCTCGTTTCAAGACCTTGGGGTACTGCTTCATGGAGTCCGCAATCCCATGAGGACGGAGCGGGGTGGTTTTACCATCCCTCCCACCGCAGATTTCAAGGCCTGCGGCTAACGCATCAGCCTAGCCCGTGGATAAGGGATTATGGGCATCTTGTTGTCATGCCGCAGAGCGGGCCTATTTATTTAGATGCGGATTCCCGTGCTTCCTCCTACAGACCAGAGGAAATGGTCGTGCAGCCGCATTATTTTCGAATTCGGCTTCCTCGTTATGAAGCATCGCTGGAGCTGGTTCCGGGAATGAGGAGTGCGCGCCTTAAATTTACTTTCGACAGGAGAGAGGACTGCAGAGTTATCGTGTCTCCTTTTGAAGGGGAATCCTCGATTTTAATTGATAGCGTCAATCGACGCGTGACGGGCTTTACTCGTGCTCATCACGGGGAAGTACATGAGAATTTTGCGATGTACTTTGTTATGGACTTTGATTGTGATTTGCAGGAAGAGCAAAGCGGTACATTTAATGGGGATTTTGCTGTGCGCGAGCAGCTGGCAGGAGCGGGAGAACGAGTAGGCGCATTCGCTGGACTTGATGTCCCTGCGTCTGGGATCGTTAATGTTCGCTTTGGCACTTCTTTCATCAGCCATGAGCAGGCGCTTTGGAATATGCAGCAGGAGCTGGGGGATTTAAGCTTTGCGCAATTGCAGGAACAAGCTGCACAGGATTGGGAGCAACGACTGAGCACAATAAAGGTGGAAAGTGAAGATAAGGATGAGATGAGCACCTTCTATACATGCTTATATCGCACTTGTCTATTTCCTCGTACATGGCATGAATACAGCCCTGCTGGGGAACAAGTGCATTTTAGTGCTTATGACGGTAACGTTCATAAAGGCCCTATGTATATGGATATTGGTTTTTGGGATATCTATCGTACGAGCCTTCCGCTGTACAGCCTTTTATTTCCCTCCCTGCTGGGTGAAATGACAGAAGCATGGGTTCATATTTATAAGGAAAGCGGCTGGATGCCCAAATGGATTTCGCCTGCGGAACGAAGTGCCATGCCGGGTACATTGATCGATGCTGCGATAGCGGATGCTTATGTGAAAGGCATTCAAGGGTTTGATGTGCAAGCGGCTTACGAGGGACTGCGCAAGCATGCCACACTCGCTTCCAGTGATGGGAAGCATGGACGAAAAGGATTGGCAGCTTATATCGAATATGGCTATCTGCCGGATAATCTTTTCCACGAAAGCGTGAGCAACGCCTTGGATTATTATTACGGTGACTTCTGCATTGCTCAGATGGCAAAAGGCCTCGGCAAAGAAGAGGATTATCGTTTCTTTATGGAGAGAGCGGCGAACTATAACAAGCTGTTTGATGCTGGCGAGGGTTTCATGAAAGGCCGCAATGAGCAAGGGCAGTGGCAGGAGCACTTCGATCCTTTGCAATGGGGCAACCCGTTTTGCGAAGGCGGGGCTTGGCAGTGCAGCTGGTCTGTACCGCATGATATAGCTGGGTTAGCAAAGCTGATGGGCGGAAATGATGCTTTTGCGAAAAAGCTCGATGAACTGATGACGATGCCTCCTCTGTTCAAAACGGGCACGTACGGCACGGAAATTCATGAAATGTCGGAAATGGCTGCTATAGATTTCAGCCAGTTTGCCATTAGCAATCAGCCTAGCTTCCATATTCCCTATATTTATACCGTAATCGGCAAGCCGTCTCGAACGCAATATTGGGTAAGAAAAGCGATGAAGGAGCTATTCAGCAGCAGGCCTGATGGACTGCCTGGCGATGAGGATAATGGGAGCTTGAGCTCGTGGTATATATGGAGTGCGCTTGGGATGTATCCATTCTGTCCCGGAACTCCGGAATATGTCATGGGCAGCCCCTTGTTCCGCAAAGTGACCATACAATTGGAGAACGGCAAGGAGCTTGTCATTGAAGCGGAGAACAACGGCGCTGAAAATGTATATTGGGATAAACTGAGTGTAAACGGCGAACCGTGGCATAAGCTGTCGATCAGTCATGATCAGCTAGCGGCTGGAGCGGAGCTTCAATTCCATATGGTGGACGCGCCTTCTGGGTCAGTAACACTAAGTAATGCTTTGCCATACTCAATGAAAAATGAGGCTGCTTATGAGCCCAAATAATTTGATTTTTGCTCCTGTCCGTTATGTCCCTATTAGCCCGTTTACTAGTCTTGATGGTACCTCGTCGTTCGCAGATATAAAGGTGAACCCGAAGCTTTTAGCAGCTCTTACGGAAAGCGAAGCAACGATTAAAGCGGCTCGTTATACGGATAAAAATGTTGAGTTTTTGGAAGTAGAGCAGGTGGATTTCTATCGTGGGCTTGTTCGAATACAATCGGCGACAGCTGGCATTTATACCATTGTCACAGAGAAGCTGTATAATGATTTTCCGATTGTGACGAATTGGAATGCCGCATTAAATGGCGGCAGAGGCGGTCCACAGGCAGGCGGCACCGATGGAATCGGTGTTCTTCGACTGCATGAGGAAACGGGCGAACGTGAAGTCGAACTGCCGCTGCAGGACAATGATATCGCCAGTCCTTATTATTACCGGACGGATGCTTATGCTTTGTTCGCAGGGGAAAAGGGCGGCGAGCATCAAAGGACACCAGCCTATGAACGCTATATTGGCGAGACGTATAGCATGGTTCGCGTGACGGATGAAGTAGCTTTGAAGCTATCGGATGAAGTGATGAAACTTACGGGTTATTCTGTCATTTTCCGCAATCCGGGGACGGCACTTGATGAGCTAGAGGGATTGCCTGCTTTTCAGCTTGTGCATGGACGTATTGCGGGTCAAGGTGAGCATCGCAGTATGGTTAGCTACATCCTTCCTCCAGAGTGGTCTCGTACACCTGAAGTACGGTATCCTGCTTTATTCAGCGGGTTTTATGATCAGAATGAAAATGTTTTTGCAAATGTTGGGCCAGCTCTTCTAAACGTGCTTGGCCAGACGTTACTGGACACAGGGAAAGGTGCAGTCGGCATCATATGGAACGGCGGAGGTTCGTTCGGTACGAGAACGACGCATGGTTCCGTGTATGAGAACTTGGACGATCTGTTCCTGACCGCTATCGAGCAGTTCGCCGTGGATGGGAATGCTGTTGTGACGGTTGGCGGCTCACGCGGAGGCATAACAAGCTTAATTGCGGCGGGTAATCCGAATAGCAGTGTGTACTCCGTTCGTTATGCCATCTGCTATAATGTGCCGCTCGCTTTTGGAGAACCTTTTAAGGAAATGCTTAATCCTACCTGTCCGGTATGCTGGCGCGCGGTTTGCGAGGATACGGGTTATAAATACGCGTGGCAGCCTGGCTGGCAGGAAGCGAACGGTCACAGCGCAGTTGATCTATTCTTCACAACGCTGCTTGGTAGTGATGATATGGGGCTTATTGCGAGCGAGCGAAGCCCAGCGTCGAATCAAATCATACATGCCTTGAAGTCCAAAGGGACTAAGGTTTGGCTGACACATGGAACGCATGACGCGTATACCTCAAGCTGGCTGTCCTTTGAGTGGGCTGATCGCGCCCGCAGGCATGGCGTGGACGTTAGGCATGAAATCGGCTACCGTTACGGACATAACAATTGTACAGATCCATTCCAAAGCGCAAAAACCTGCTTAACAGCTCTTCTGAATCAAGTGGATTTGCCAATAGAGGGGACATGGCATTATCGCAGAGCTAGCGAAGTGCAGGAAGAGTGGGAGCGATCTGAGCTATTCGAGCCGATACATCAGCCTGTATTTGTGGAAGCGCCCAAAATTGCTGTTGTGGGACTGCCTATTCTTCTTATCGTCTATGGCGAGCCGGGCATGGAATACGAATTAATTTTGTATCCTTCGAGCGAGGTGGAACGGGCGGAGCCTGTTGTTCTCATGGCAGGTACGATGAGCCAGTTGGAAGGCTATCGCACGACATTTTCCTTTGAGAAAACCGTTCAGATCGTGTCAGAGCAGATTAAGCCGGGGTTGTATGAATACCGTTTGCTTTTTAGAAGAAATGGTTCGGAGAAGTGGGAGAACACGGCTGTGCATTGCCCGCATCCCGGCTTTGAAGGACAGTCGACGCTTACGGTAACAAAGGACATACCAAACTTCGCAAGCAATGAGTGGCTTGAACAGACGACAAAACATGCAATCGGGTGGGGACTGAGCGAGGCTTAATGATAAGGGGATGCTCCTTAAGTAGACTTTTCTACTTGAGGAGCATCCCTTTTTTAAAATATAAGAATTTATAAGTTTTTTAGCTAATATAGGGTTTATATTTCTCCGTCAAAGCTGCTTCAGCATCCAGAGGACGCTGARGGCGTTTTTGCTTGTAGGCTTGAATAACGCCTAAAAGTAGGCATACGGGACATAAACACAAAGAGATGCAGCTTCATATGATGAAGAGTATAGCCTGAGTAAAGGATGCGCGTAGGAGGAAATAGGAGTCGTGGGAGGGATTGCAAATGGCGTTGTATCACAATATCCACGCACTAATTGGCAATACGCCGCTAGTTGAGCTTACAGGTTTTGCGCTGCCGGAAGGTGTAACGCTTTATGCGAAGCTTGAGTATAAAAATCCGGGAGGAAGCGTCAAGGATCGGCTTGGTGTCGAGCTGTTGAATGCCGCGTTCGCAAACGGACAGCTGAAGCCCGGAGGAACCGTTATCGAAGCGACAGCAGGCAATACGGGAATAGGTCTGGCATTGGCGGCGATCGGACGGGGAGTATCGACGATCTTTGTTGTCCCCCATAAATTCAGCATAGAGAAGCAGCAATTGATGAGGGCGCTTGGCGCACAAGTTGTAAATACGCCAACAGAGCTTGGCATAGCGGGCGCGGTGCAGAAGGCGGAAGAGCTGATGAAGGAAATACCCGGTTCCTATTCGCCAAGGCAGTTTTCTAATGCAGCAAATCCGTTAACCTATTACAAAACGTTAGGCCCCGAGTTATGGCATGATTTGAATGGTACGGTTGATGTGTTTGTTGCCGGAGCGGGAACGGGGGGCACCTTCATGGGAACAGCGCAGTATTTGAAGGAGCAGAGCCCAAAGGTGAAGACGGTTATTGTTGAGCCGGAAGGCTCCATACTTGGCGGCGGAGCACTAGGGCCGCATAGGATAGAGGGAATTGGCGTGGAGAAGCTGGCTCCATTTATGGATAGCAGCTATTTCGATGCCATTCATACGATAAAGGATGAGGATGCTTTTGCAAGGGTGAAGGAGCTGGCGCAGCTCGAAGGAATGCTTGTCGGCAGCTCATCGGGCGCCGCTCTGCATGCTGCGCTGCTTGAAGCGGAAGCAGCTGCGCCCGGCAGCCGAATCGTTACTATTTTTCCAGATGGCAGTGAGAGGTACTTAAGCAAACAGATTTACAACGGAGGTGCTTAAGCTGAGGCGAAAAACAAAGCTCATTCATGGAGGCAGCCCTTTTGACCCTTTTACAGGTGCAGTCAGTGTTCCCATTTACCAAGTGAGCACCTATAAACAGGACGACATCGGCGTTCATAAAGGCTATGAATACTCACGTACGGGCAATCCAACGCGTCATGCACTGGAGCAGTATATTGCTGATTTAGAGGAAGGTGCAAGAGGTTTTGCTTTTAGCTCAGGCATGGCAGCAATTAACGCTGTGTTTTCGTTGCTGAGCGCTGGCGATCATATTATTTTGACGGATGATGTGTACGGGGGGACGTATCGAATTGTGACGAAGGTGCTGAGCCGACTGGGGATTGAAGCGACCTTTGCGGATACGACGAGCCTAGAAGATATGGAGAAGGCGCTTCAGCCGAATACAAAAGCATTGTTTGTGGAAACGCCGACGAATCCGCTGCTTAAAGTAACGGACATTGCAGGTGTAGCCGCTTGGGCCAAAGCAAGGCAGCTGCTATTCATTGTGGACAATACGTTCAGCACGCCATATTGGCAAACCCCGATAACACTAGGCGCTGATATCGTGCTGCATTCCGCTACCAAATATATTGGCGGGCATAGCGATGTTGTCGCTGGTCTTGCTGTTGTGAGCAACGATAAGCTGGGGGAAGAGCTGCATTTTGTGCAAAATGCGACGGGAGGCGTGCTTGGCCCTCAGGATTCGTGGCTGCTCATCCGCGGGTTGAAGACACTTGGCCTGCGCATGGAAGCTCATGAAGAGAATGCTGAGGCAATCGTCGCTTATTTATCGCGTTTGGAAACCATTCAAAACATCTATTACCCGGGGCTGCTGAGCCATCCGCAGCATGAGCTTGCGAAGAGGCAGGCACGCGGCTTTGGCGGCATTATATCATTTGACGTAGGCAGCGCGGAGAAAGCGTCTGCGATGATCAAAAAGTTGAAATATTTTACGCTTGCCGAGAGTTTAGGTGCTGTAGAGAGTCTTATTTCCGTTCCCGCGAGAATGACGCATGCATCTATACCAAGCGAGCGGCGGAAGCAGCTTGGCATTACGGATGGTTTAGTGCGAATATCAGTCGGGATTGAAGATAGCGAGGATTTGCTTGAAGATCTGGAGCAGAGTCTTAAGTCATAAAAAATTAGCCATATGCAACTTATATTCATCTTTGTTCGTTAGTTTGGGTACGCACCAAATGACTAACAACAAAGGATGGTAGACAAATGGCCTTTAAACAATTGTTAAATAAAAACCTCATGATAGCATCTCTTTCGTCCGCTTTATTTCTTAGTGCAGCAGCTAGCGGAGCAACCGCTTATGGCGCTTCAGCCGTTTCACCTGCTCCTCTTCAATTTCAAATAGGAAGCACCAAATCGATTGATTACCGCGGTGAGCATAAGCTTGCGGTGGCGCCTTATTTACAGAACGGCATTGCGATGGTTCCTGTCAGAGCGCTGGCTGAGGGATTGCAAGCAAACATTCAATTGGATGCAGCAGCGAAACAAATTATTTTAACCCGTGCTGGACTTGCGGTGACTCTCACTCAGAATAGCGATGCGGTAGTTGGGAGCTTCATTAAGAACGTGAAGCTGCCTGCCAAAGTTGTTATTATTAAAGGCACGACCTTCATACCAGCAAAAATGGTAGCACAGCTGTTAGGAGCAAAAACGAGCTGGGACGCGAAGCAGAAGAAAGTTACCGTGCAAACGAGTGAGGCTGCGCTATCGCTCCATTATAACTTTGACCAGGGCGAGGAAGGCTGGAAGGGAGCTTTTGCCGATCTGCCAGTAGACTACAATCCGGATATTTACGAGCTGCAATATGCTAGAGAACTGCTTCCTCTTGCGAATAACAAGACCAATTACGCACTGAAGCTTAAAGGGATGAATCGCAGCGATGATTTGTTTATGTTCGCGACGAAGAAGATCGAAGGGCTGAAGCCAAATACGGTATATCAAGCATCATTATCCTTTAAGCTGTATAGCGATCAATCTGGCGGGATGATGGGGGTTGGCGGCGCTCCTGGAGAGGCTGTCAGCATTAAAGCAGGCTTTGTAAGCAAGGAGCCTCAAGCTGTCAAAGTTGATAGCGGTGGCGATCATTACTATCGAATGAATTTGGATAAAGGCAATCAGAAGACCGAAGGCAAAGATATGAAGATCGTTGGAAACATGGTGCAGCCGGATGATTCGCTGAAAGGCTTTCAGCCAGTCGCCATGGATTATACGGCAACATTGCAAACCAACGAGAAGGGTGAGCTTTATGTCATTGTGGGCAGCGACTCCGGCTATGAGGGTCTGACAACTTTGTACCTTGATGACATGAAAATTGAGCTTTCGCCAAAGGGCTAATCATAACATTGCATAACATTGAAAAAAAGCGATTTCTTAATGGTTTTTAACTATTAAGCATCGCTTTTTTTTATTTTAGGATTGATTTGGTGCAAATTTCGAACGAAGGAATGTCGCTTTTTGGGGTCTCGACGCTAATTTTGGAGATTATTGTAGATAATAAGTGATTTTTAATGAATTTGGGAAGGAATATGCCAGGTTAAACTAGAATATTGGATAATGTCCAACAAAATGGAAGCTAGCTGTCCTGGAAAGGTTAATTGGTATACCATATGATAAATAACGATTTAATCATAGAATCACATCGAAAATGCGAGCGGTATGGACTTAATCGTGATGAACTGCCTATATTTACCCAGCGGTTTACGGATGCGGAGCTTAAAGCTCAGCAGGGCCATTATAAAGAAACGATTGAAGTTATCAGCGTGTTTGTTGAAAAATTTTTATCGACCGTTGCAGATGACCCTTTTTTCCTTGCCATATCAGACAATGAGGGGTATATCCTTGAGTTCAGAGGCAATGCTTCTATTATTAATCAGGTGCGCCAGCTAGGTATTGTTGAAGGCGTGCGATACTGTGAAGAGATCGGTACGAGCTCGGTTGATCTATGTTTGCGTGAACAGCTGCCTATTCAGCTCGTAGGCGAAGATCATTATCAGAAAGTACTACATCAGCTAGCTTGTTATACAGCTCCTTTTTTTATGGAGGACAGCGGTCAGCTGCTTGGTTCGATTTCGATCATGACAGAAATTCAGTTTGCCCATCCTCATTTGCTTGCACTTTTATGCACAATCGTTGATTCTATCGAGCGAGAGCTGCTGCTCCGTAAACACAATACACAGCTTCAAATCTTAAATCAGGTTCTTCTGGAAACGGATTATTATGGTGTCATTATTGCCGATGCGCAGGGTGCAATTGTAGAAATAAACAAATACTGCGCTGCGATATTGAACAATTCGGATCATGAAAAAAATGGCTGCTTAGGCACAAGTGTATTTGAAGTCGGCATCATTGGTACTTATTTTGAACGTGTTATGAAACGCAGTGAGTCCTGTGTAGGGATTGAGCTATCTATTCTGGTTGAAGAGAAGCTGCGCTACTACATGCTGGATGTGGTTCCTATCTACGACAGCGAGCGCCAGCTTACGCGGGTTGTCGGCAGCTTGCGGGATATTACGGAAATGAAGATCGCGGAAGAACTGCTTCGCAATAGTGAGAAGCTTGTGTTTGCAGGCCAGCTAGCCGTCAGCATCGCGCATGAGATTCGAAACCCTATGACTACAGTAAAAGGCATGCTTCAATTGTCCAGCAAAACGACGAATCCCCATCACTATAACTTGATGATGTCAGAGCTGGAGCGGATGAATGCGATTGTGGGCGAATATTTAATATTGGGAAGGCCGCAAGCGATTCAGTATAAAGAAGAAGATTGTGATGTTATTTTACAAGAGGTCATATCGGTGTTCGAGCTTCAATTTGAGATGAACGGCATTCAAATACGGAGCGCAAAAGTAGGCGAGACAAAAATTCTATGCGACCGTGATCAAGTCAAACAGGTATTTCTAAATATTTTAAAAAATTGCATGGAAGCTCTGCCCTTCGGCGGAGAAGTTAACATTAAGCTCGATGTGGTTGACAATTATCAACGCATTCAATTTATCGATAACGGCGTAGGTATGACGGATGAAGTGATGCGGCGTATTGGACAACCGTTCCATACGACAAGACGGGACGGGAACGGCTTAGGCATGATGATTGTAGATAAAATAGTATCGTCGCATGGGGGACGATTATCGTTGTCCAGCGAGCTTGGTGTAGGTACTATTGTTGAGGTATGGCTCCCTACTGTATAAAGATGACGAATCATAGATGGAAGCGCGTTTCGGATGCCGAGACGCGCTTTTTTGCTGTGCTTTACTTACTTGATAGCTGCTATTTGCGCGTCGACTTTAGCTATAATGCTCATCGTCTGCTGCTCATAGTTGTATGTTTTTTGTTTCTGCTCGTTAATTTGCTTTGTGTAAGCGAGCATGCGAGTAAAAGAGCTTGAGGTTGCTGTTGAATCGCCTTTTTTCAACACTTGATTCAAAATGGATGTCTCCGTCGTGAACTGTTTCTTTATACTGCTGATGGTGCTCTTGGATGCTTTGATTTTCACCTTAAGCGGGTCGATGCCGCTCAGCAGCTCTCGCAAATCTTTAATCGTTTTGGCGGTGCTCGCTTTGGCTGTTCTAAGCGCCGTTTCTTTGCTGCGTATATCTAGCTTGGCGAGCTGAACGGCAGCTTTAGTTGTTTCGACCTGCGGCTTCAGCGCATTCGTAAGCCATTTATCTTTGAACGATTTGGCGAGGCTCAGCTGTTGATTCAAGGAATCATAAAGGTTGAATAGGGCTTCGTATTTCTTTTTGGTTTGCACGACAGCTGCCTCTAGCTGAACCAGCTTCTCCGCACCAACTTCCTTAATCCGCTTGCGAGTAGCGAGAACGGTCTCCTCGTTTTGGTAATGGAGCTTGTCTATCCGCACATCCCAATCAAGGGTCAGCTTCTGAATTTCTTGCAATTCCGTGTATTGAGACGTTAACTTGGCAGAGGTACCTTTATCCGCGGTTCCTTTCATTTTGTCAAAAGCTGTTTTGGCAGTAACGCTGAATTCAAACGGTGCGGCAGCAATAGTAGCTGGACTGAGAAACGCAAGCAAGAGCGCAAACAAAACTACAGTTAATTTGGAAGCAGATGGCATGATCGATAAAACCTCCTTTGGTTTTGGGCAAACAACGCAAAAAAAGCACCTGCAAGATAGGCGGTATACGCCTTCTCTTACGGGTGCTTCCATCGTAAGCCGTGCTTATTTTTTTAATTTTTATAAATATACAGGATCATTCAAGCCTCAGTCAAATTGGCTAAGCAGCAGGCAAACTACAAAGCTTGTCGCTTTGCATATTCATCTGGCGTTTTCCCAATAATGGATTTAAAGTCCTTAATAAAATGTGATTGATCATAATAGCCAAGCTCTGCTGAGAGTTTAAGTGAATCATAATGAGTGCTCTTATCGATCGCTTCCGCCGCATTTTGCAGTCGGTACAGCTTAATCACCCACTTTGGAGTTATTCCGACATATTGACTGAATAGGCGCTGTAGCTTCCTTTTGTTAATATCGAAGGTTTCGCATAGCTGCTCTACCTTGGTCAGTTCTTGATCTTCGTGTATTCGTGTGATGATTTGATTGACGAGTGTAATCGACTCATCCGGCTGCGGGAGATGACGTAGAAGCAAGGCCTCGGTAAGTGTGATCATGCAAGCAGGATCTGCTGCCAACCTTAGCTGCTGCTCGTACGCGATAGCATCCGTCCCCAAAACAGCCTGAATCGACAACGCTTGGTCCGTAAGCTCTGCTAAAGGCGAGTTTAGAAAAGGATAAAAACCGCCAGGCTGAAACTTAATGCCGAATACTCGTCCTTTGCCTTCAATTTTTTTCGTATACATTTGACTGGCAACGCCATAAATGCCGCTTTGGTGGTCTTCGATAACGAGATTGACGCAAGGATTCGGGACGACATCCTGAAAATAAGGAGCATGGCCTTCTAAATCCCAGTTTATTATCCAGTAATGCTTAATGAATGGAAGGAGAGGATCGGAAGGAGCGTAACGGGAAAGCTGAAATTTTTTCTCGCTCTCACTCCGCTGTAAAATACCTAAACTGCGTTTTTGGTCGATAGTGTTCATTACTATATCACTCCTATTGATCAATTTGTCGCGTTTTTACAATACGATCCTAGCAGATAGTTTTATACTACGAGTAGAAAACATCAACCATTTTAAATAGAAAAAGGAGTGTAACACATGGAGTTTAAATATGAGTTTTATATTGGTGCAGCGCCCGAGAAGGTATGGGATGCATTCGTATCGCCTGAGGGAACGCGTCAAACATTTTTTGGCTGTATTATTGAATCAACTTTCGAAGTAGGCTCATCGCTTAAATATGTTGGGCCAGGTACGGAAGGCGATGAAACCGTTCATATTTATGGTACTATTTTAGCATATGAGCCAAGCAAAATACTTAGCTTTTTGGAGCATCCAGGTCCTTCTTATCGGTCGAATCATGCAGAGTTGGAGTCAAGGATCACTTTTACGCTAGAAGAGGTTGGGGCTACGACGAAGCTAATTTTGGTTAATGACCAATTTACTGAAGACCATCCTTCGATTCCAACGACGGATAGTCAGTGGTGGATGATTCTAAGCAATTTGAAAACCTTTGTTGAGACGGGCAAGGAACTGGATTATGGTTGGTAACGATATGGTTTTAGATATATAGATATTAAATCTACGACTAACTCTAACGGCTCATTCGTAATTGCTGTGTTAATTTAATGCTTCTCGAAAAAAACCTTTATAGAGTCAGTAAGTATTGGGCTGGCTATATAGTATTTTCCATCAACAGAGTTGGTTGTAAAAGACATTTTTTTGTCATCACCTTCAAACAAATCGATCGAATAAAGAAAACCATCTTTCTTACTCTGATCTGAAGAAGGAATAAGTTCTAGGTCTTGTATAGATTGCAGCCACTCTTTAATTTATACTGCATCACGGACAGACTTTTTTTCTCCTGAGGATCCATTTGTTAGTGATACATGATCCACATGTAATATGTTTCCGAGGAAAAGCTCTCGTAATTTTTGGGTTCATCATCAGCCACTGTACAGCCCGAAGCAACTATTATAATGGACATCATGAACAAGGCCATTCTAAACAATTGGATTTCCTCCTCGTTTTATGTAAGGGATTACCTACTAAACGATAAAAGTTCAGTTTATGTTTCCAGGTAATCGATGTGAAAAGAGAATAGTGTAAGTATTTCCAGACTGACAAGAAAGCCTCCAGAGCCTAAAAATGATTGATCATTAAAAGATCAATCATTTTGTTTTATTAATTGAGAACTACCAGCAGCTGCTGGTGGTTCTTTTTGTTGAATTCGGTAAACGCTTGTCGAAGCTCTTAACAACAATAAGGTCAACGGACATGAGATGCGTTATTTTGCGAAATTCCCCATTAATTGCTAAGCTTGCGGACATATAGGCCCTTATTTGGGTTAAAAAGCTCATTTAACAACCTAATCCGCCCGATTAGCGTATCGTATGTCCGTTACCCCGCCACTTTTGCCTATATTTCATGAAATAGCGGATTCTATGTCCGTTAGATTTTACATGTTATGCTGCATGCTGCACGCTGCGTGCTGTGAGGCAAGGCTTTTAATGGCGGGTCGAGCTTGCAAAATAAGGCGAAAGATTTCTTTTCATGGCTTAATTCTTTATACTGTATAAAAAGGACAGGCGTCATACGTCTGCGACTACGGATAGGAGAGAACAGAGAATGGGGTATAAAATCGTTTTTTTTGATATCGATGGCACGCTGATTAATGAGCATAAGGAAATTCCGGCAGATACGATCAAAGCTATTGCGGAACTGAAGGAAAGTGGAGTGGAGCCGGTTATTGCAACAGGAAGAGCGCCTTACTTTATAAAGCCGCTTGCTGAGCAGCTTGGCATCGAGTCATTCGTATGTCTAAACGGCGGATATGTTGTGTACAAAGGAACTCCTCTATATAGACGAGAGATCGAAAAAGGCCGTTTGGAGCGACTTGTAAAGGTTGCAGCTGAGCATAATCATGGACTCGTATTTGAAGGGGAGCATAACTTTTTTGCGGACAAAGAGGATCATCCCTTTATTATAGATTCGGTAAATTCATTAAAGGTAGATCTGCCAGGCTATAACCCGGAATTTTGGAAAACGGATGATATCTTCCAAGTATTTCTACACTGTGAGAGCCATGACGAGCATCTATATGATGGACTGCATGACGAGCTGAAGCTTATTCGCTGGCACCCTCAAGCGATTGATGTTCTTCCCGCAGGCGGCTCCAAAGCTCAAGGGATTGAGGCATTGCTCGAGAAACTCGGCTATACGACTGCCGATGCGGTCGCTTTTGGCGATGGCTTGAATGATATTGAAATGCTGGAGACAGTGGGCCTAGGCATCGCAATGGGCAACTCGCATCCAGACCTGCTGCCATTCGCAGATTATGTAACAACGCATGTGGATGATCAGGGGATTCGCAACGGATTAATCAAGGCTGGTTTGTTAAAGGGATAAGACTGGATTTGTGTGATTATATGCAAAAATAGCAGTAAACAAAAAGCTGACGCGTATTTAAAGCGTTAGCTTTTTCTTGTTAGTAGCCGCTTGAATCTACATCCTCAGATAGAAACGGCGGAATCCTTTCGCTTCCTCTTTAGCCCCTTACCCGTTATAACCTTTAATAATCGTTTTCTGTGCTAAGCGGCTATAACTGTTCTTTACCTTGCCACCAGTCCTCTCCTCATTTTAAGATAAATATGAAATATATGGATGGTGTGTTTGGAGGCAATCGAAAATGAATATCCCCATTAAACAATATTGGAGACTGTTAAGCACTTATTTAAAGCATGAGCGGCAAAAGCTCGTTCTGCTCTCTGTACTGCTGCTTGCCAGCATTGGTTTGCAGCTTTGGAATCCGCAAATTATACGGCATTTTATTGATAGCGCGCTGCAGCCTGGCATTCAGATTAATGATCTTATCGGCAGCGCTTTGCTGTTTATTACAGTTGCGCTACTGCATCAACTCGCTAGCGTTTCCTCAGGCTATATTGGAGAACAAGTCGGCTGGACAGCAACGAATGAGCTAAGAGGTGATTTGGCGAAGCATTGCTTGCACCTCGATCAGAGCTTTCATAAGGAGAGAACGAGCGGTGAATTAATTCAGCGGATCGATGGCGATGTGAATGAGCTGTCGCATTTTTTCTCCAATTTCATATTTGTGCTGGTTGCGAATCTGCTGCTCATAGCTGGTGTACTCGTGTTGATGTTTCGCGAGGATTGGCGCTTAGGAGCAGGCATGACGGTGTTCGTTGTATTGACGATATTCGTGCTTCAACGAATACGAACGGCTTTTTCGCCTTTTTGGGTGAAATCAAGCGAAGTGCAGGCGGAGTTTTATGGGTTTGTTGGCGAGCATTTGGCGGGAACAGAGGATACACGTGCAAATGGAGCAAGCGAGTTTGTGATGAGGCGATTTCATGGACTGCTCCGCAAAATATTTCCGATTACGCTGAAAGCAAGCATAGGCGGATATTCGATGTGGGTATCCACTATTTTTGTATTTACGCTTGGCCGATCACTTGCGTTATTATATTGCGCATATTTGTGGACAACGGATTCGATGAGCCTTGGCACGATTTATTTGGTCTTTACGTATACCGAGCTGCTCAATCATCCGCTTGAGCAAATCCGTACACAAATTCAAGATTTACAACGAGCGGATGCTAGTATTATAAGGGTTAGCGGGCTATTCGCTACGGAATCGAAGCTAAAAGAGAAAGAGATAGCGGCTGATATGCCTGAAGGCGCGCTTTCAGTAAGCTTTTCGAATGTCTCATTCGCTTACACAGGTGAGGACGGGGACGGGGAGCGAGTGCTCCACGATGTCGATTTTAATCTTCAACCCGGTAGAGTGCTCGGTTTGCTTGGACGAACGGGAAGCGGTAAAAGTACGTTGGCCAGACTGCTTGTTCGCTTCTATGATGTGAAAGCAGGGTCTATTGAGCTGGGCGGTACAGATATTAGGGATTATACGCTAGCTGACCTGAGAGGCCGAATCGCGATGGTATCTCAAAATATTCAGCTGTTTCAAGCGACCGTGCGAGATAATCTCACGCTTTACGATCCAACGATTTCGGATGAGCGGCTGCATGATGTATTAGAAGATTTAGGGCTGGGTGCCTGGTTAGCTTCACTTGGCGAAGGGCTTGATACTCAGCTGGCCTCAGGAGGAAGCGGTTTGTCGGCAGGAGAAGCGCAGCTGCTTGCATTTGCCCGTGCTTTTCTCTCTAATCCGGGTCTCGTCATTCTTGATGAGGCGACTTCAAGGCTCGATCCTGCTACGGAAGCGCATATTGAGAGAGCGATCGATAAACTGCTTGAAGGGCGCACTGCCATTATTATTGCCCACCGGCTTGCAACAATTAAACGAGCAGATGACATCCTTATTTTAGATGCAGGAACGCCTGTGGAATCCGGCAATAGATCGCAATTAGCGGCTGATCCAAGCTCAAGGCTATACCAATTACTGCAAACCGGCGCTGTGGAGGTGCTTGTATGAACAGCAAAGAAATGACAACGGTGCAAGCCATGTGGCGGCTTATTTGTTATCGCCCGGTTCTCTATTCTGCCAATGCTATCCTTTGGGCAACCATTCATCTATTCCCGTTGCTGCCCGGCTTAATCATTCAGCAATTTTTTGATTCGCTCACAGGTCATGCCAGCTGGTCGCTTAGCGCATCAAATCTAGCCATCTTGTTAATGGCTGTAGCTGTTGCGAGAATCGTCACGATTTATGCGGGTGCTTTGACGGATACGATTCACCGCTTTAGTATGGGCTCTTTGCTTCGGTGGAACATGCTGCGCTGGATCTTGCGTCAGCCGGCAGCGGCGGCCATTCCGATCTCGCCAGGCGAAGCCGTCACACAATTTCGCGACGATGCCAATCAAGCAGAGGATGCCATCAGCTGGACGCTTGATTTCATTGGCAAATTGTTATTTGCGGCAGCGGCAATCTTCATTTTACTGCGGGTTAACGTCAGCATTACTTGTTATGTATTTCTGCCGCTTATACTCGTTGTATCAGTCACCCAGCTTGCTTCCAAGCGCCTGCAGGCCTACCGTGCCACCAGCCGCGATGCGACGGGCAAAGTTACGGGTATGGTCGGTGAAATGTTCAGCTCGGTGCAGGCCATTCAACTTGCTGGCGCGGAAAAACGGTTTATCGACAGACTTCGCTTATTGAATGGGCAGCGCAGGCAGGCTGCGCTTAAGGATCGATTATTCACCTCTATACTTGATTCGGTATTTTCTAATATCGTGAATATAGGAACAGGATTTATTTTGCTGCTGGGCGCTTCTGCTATGCAGCGCTCGGAGCTGAGCGTTGGCGACTTTGCATTATTCGTCTATTATTTAACGTTCGTGACCGATTTCACTGCGTTTTTTGGCAGATTTTTAGCTACGCTGCAGCAAACAGGCATTTCGTTTAAGCGAATGGTGCAGCTGCTGCAAGGCGCATCAACCGAAAAGCTTACAGAGCATACCCAATTGCAGCTGGGCGGTGCATTTCCTGAAAACCATCGCGCTTCAAAGGAGCAGGAGGAGGCTCCATTTCGTACGCTTTCAGTAAGGGGACTCAGCTATCGGTATAAGGATTCCGGCAGAGGAATTGAAGATATAAGCCTGGAGCTGACAAGAGGCAGCTTCACCGTTGTAACGGGGCGGATAGGTTCTGGCAAAACAACGCTGCTCCGCTCTGTGCTTGGGCTGCTGCCTCCTCAGGCGGGAGAAATTTGGTGGAATGACGAGCGAGTAGCAGATCCGGATTCATTTTTTGTTCCGCCGCGCAGCGCCTATACCTCGCAGGTTCCTAATTTGTTTAGCGAAACGCTTGAAACAAATATTTTGCTTGGTATGCCAGATATACCAAGCCGCACGCAGAAAGCCATTCACACCGCTGTGCTGGACAAAGATATTTTGCAGCTTGAGCATGGACTCGAAACGATGATTGGACAACGCGGCGTGAAGCTGTCTGGCGGTCAAGCACAACGTACAGCGGCTGCCCGCATGTTCGTTCGTGAGCCGGAGCTGCTCGTATTTGACGACTTATCGAGTGCGCTGGATGTGACGACAGAGAAACTGCTTTGGGAACGAGTGGAACAGACGCCGCATGCGGCATGCCTCATTGTTTCCCACCGCAAAGCCGCTTTGCAACGTGCCGATCATATTATCGTCATGAAAAATGGGAAAATAGAAGCGCAAGGCAGTCTACAGCATTTGCTTGCGGTTTCAGCGGAAATGAGATTGTTATGGGAAGAAGAAAATATGGAAGCAGCAGAAGAGTAAGGGGATGATCGAATGCGTGAAGACATGCAAATAAGAGCGATGGAAAGTAATGATGTCAATGTCATTTTCCATGCGATTGAACATCAAGATATTAGTAAGCGATTAGATTATATTGCAAGATGCTGGGAAGAAAATAAAACGGGACAGCGCGTCACCCTTGTCGCTTTCTACAAGGGTCAGTTCGCTGGATGGCTGCATCTGCTGTCACAATCGTATTATCCCTATTTTCAGCAAAACAACATTCCTGAAATAAACAATTTTGATGTGATCCCAGCCTTGCGGCGCAAGGGGATTGGAAATGCTTTGATGGATGGCATTGAGCAGATCGCATTTGAAAAATACGGAATTGTTGGCATCGGTGTAGGGCTCTACCCTAGCTATGGCAGTGCACAGCGCATTTACGCTCGCAGAGGTTATATTCCTGACGGTAGAGGAATTTCGTACGAGAATGTCATTGTGAAGCCCGGCAGCATGGTTCGTGTCGATGATGAACTAGTGTTATACATGGTGAAGGATGCGCCTAATTCCTATTCGGAAAATAGCAAATAGATTGCCCATACGATTCATTGTTCCTCTATCGGGGTAAGAAGTAGTAGACCGATAGCTTGACCATAAGAAGCTATAACTAACAGCTTTCTAGGAGGTGCAGGCAACAATGGATACAGATAGAGACTTGTATGGCGAAGTAGAAGAGGAAATATTGGCACAAAAGCAAGGCAACAGCTACGTTCTGACAACAACCAAAGGAACGATCGGTAAGATCACTTACACGATGGTCGACGTAGATACCTGGGTCATTGACCACACTTATGTGGATGGCGACTATCGCGGCCAGCATTTGGGGCGGCAGCTGCTTGATTTTGTAGTAGAAGAGGCTAGGGAGAAGGGGAGACGGATTATTCCTTCTTGCTCCTATGCGTTAGCCGAGTTCAAGCGGAATCCAGCATATGAGGATGTATGGGATAAAACAAACACGGAATATTCCGATTCGTACAGCTCCAGCGGAGCGGGTGCAGCAAGCGGCGGATTGTCCAACTAATAAGCAATAAAAAAAGAGCTGTCTACCTACAAAGGTGGATGGCTCTTTTGCTGCCTATAACGATTACTTCGCAGTAGTTACTCTAGCTTGTTCATTCAGCTTAAGCAGGTTTGAAAATTGAAGTGGTTTGCGGTCGGTTTTATTGTTTGCATTTATTCTTGGTGGATACATGTAAAGACCTCCTTTAATAATAGAATATATTTACAGTAACATATGGAATAAAGTGGCGTCAATTGTCATTTTTTGTTCGATTTAAGTAGTGAAGAAGTTGGTTGAAATCAGTGGAATAGGCATTTTCTATTTCATGGTACCCATCTCTTTGTCCTACTATAGTCGCAAATTTGGAATAAAGTCTGTTCAGATAGGCATGGCTTGCAAGCGCGTGAAATTCAAATGTCCTGACCTTCGGATTCTCAGCGGCGATATGGTTTGCTAGAAAACGAAAGCCGTTAATGAACAATCGGCCGCTTCGATAGGCGTCGTTTATAATGACGGAATCTACGAAAGCAATTTCCCCTTCGCGAACAGGCTCATATTCCGTAGACAAATATCTATAATGCGCCCATCCAATCGTGTCGCCCTCTAGGCTTAGGATTAGCATTACTTTGGATTGCTGTAGAGACTGTAAAATATGATATAAGGTATCCGGAAGCGAAAACTTGCTGCTGAAATCGGTGCGATGCCTGATGAAATATAGGGCATACTGTGCTAAATCAGCATCATTCTTACAAACGCGGTACTGCGCAAGCATCGATAAGCAACCTCCTTCTATTTTCGTTCCTTCAGCGTTTGCCTGACTCGATTATTGATTTCAGGATGTTTAGATAACACATAATGAAGCCCTTTCCGCTGCAAGGTAAGGAACACGCAAGGCGTAATGGCTGTGATATCGGCTGTACGCGGCACATTGTTAAGCAAAGCAATTTCACCAAAATGGTCTCCGTCCTCTAATATGGCAAGTCGAAGCTTTCCATCAATCGCATTTGCGTCCTTGCGTGATACTTCAACCCGGCCGCGTGCAATTAAGTAAAATTTCTCACCCTGATCTCCGGCATGAATGACAGGTTGGCCTGCGCTAAATGTCTCCGTGTTGAACAGACTTCTAATTTCTTTCAGTACTTCGTTATCAATACCTTGAAAGAAAGGAAGCTTTGCGAGCCTTTCCTCATCAATATCAGCTTCCTGCCCGCTATTTGAAATCAGCATACCATTCTGCTTTTCCCATAATTCTTTATAATAGCCTCCGCGTGCAAGCATTTCCTCGTGAGTCCCAATGTCGACCAGCTCACCTTTATCAAACACAAAAATGCAATCTGCACCTGTTATAGAAGATAAACGATGCGTAACGGTTATTACGGTTCGATTGCGTGACAAATCCCTAAATGTACGGTTAATAGATGCCTCAGCTATCGGGTCTAGCGCAGAGGTAGCTTCATCCAACAATAATAGTTGGGGATCTTTTAATATCGCGCGAGCAATGGCGAGCCGCTGCCGCTGTCCTCCAGACAAATTAGACCCATCATCCAGCACCAGCGTATCGTAACCATTTGGCAGCGTCATGATGAACACATGAATTTCAGCTTGTTTGGCAGCTTCTATGATTTCTTCCCTCGTTGCCGTTGGTTTGCTGATGCGAATATTGTCCATAATGGAACCTCGAAAGAGAAAGTTATCTTGAAATACAACCCCGAGCTGATCTCGGTAAGAGCTTCGACTTAGTTCCTGCATGGGAATACTATTGATTTCGAGTTGACCTGCACTCGGGTCATAGAAGCCCAGCACCAGCTGTACGAGCGTGCTCTTGCCAGAGCCGCTAGAGCCTACGAATGCAGCCGTTGTTCCAGCTTTAATATGTAAATTAATCTTTTTCAGTGCTTCCTGCTCCTCGTTATAGCGAAAGGAAACGTCTGAAAAGCGAATATCCGGCAAATGATTTAGGGGGCTCGTCATAAGTGCTTTACCCGTTGTTTCCTTAGGCGCTTGCAGCAGCTTATTCATTCGCTCGATGCTGACGGAAGCATCCGTGAAGACTGGAATCGTTGCGGTTAAATTAAAAACGGAATTTCCCATTGAAGTATACATCGTGAAAAAGGCAACCAAAGCCCCGATCGTAATATGCCCGTGAAGTGCGAGATAAGAGCCAAGCCCAATAATGGATAAATTGATCAGGAGTAAGCTGATCAGCGGAATTCGCTCCAGCTGAGCGTTAATCACATTTTTTCGATAGTGAATGAGATACATCGTTTGCAGTCTGCCCACAAATTTATGTGTCATCGCCTGCTGGAGATTAAAACCTTTGACTACTTTTTGCGCTCTAATGTTTTCCTGTATGTCGCCTGTTAAATGATCGAGTTGCTCCTTATGAGCGACGTTAATGGCTTGAGCGCGAGCGCCCAGCAAGTAAGGACCGGCAAAAATAAGGGCTGCCCCAAACAATATAGCTAGTGCCATACTCCACTGCAAATAAAATAAAACCGCGGTGCTAATGACTACAACGGAAAAAGATTGTATTCCTACCGTCAGAATTGCGTTCATTGCTCGCTCAATGGCAGGAAGATCGACTGTGAAATAGGAGAGCAACTCACTTGAGCGCGTCTTCTGGAAGAAAGCGAGGTTCACTTGCTGCATATGCTCAAATAATTGTTTGCGCAAATCCTGCTGCACCCTTGCACTCAGCTTGGCAAGAGCATAATCGCTGAAAACGCCAGCGCTGAGGCAGAAGATGCCGCTAGCCGCCAGAATGATGATGATAAGAGAAAAGGCATGCAGGTCCTTGGGAAGGATGGCTTTGTCGATTAGAAATTGAAAGCTCAATGGAGCTAATGAAATGAAGATGAGATCCAAAAATAGCGTAACGAAAAAAAATATAGCCAGAGGCTTGTAGGCACGCATATAGCCTGCTAAATGCTTAAGAACAATAAATACCATGACGGATTGTGCTCCTTCTGAGCTTAAAAATAAATTTCATGAGGGTATTTCATCACATCATCGTGCCAATGGGTGAACTCCATAACATACTCTTCAATAACGCCATGATCCGAATCCTGAACCGCCACTTTCCTGGCTGACTTCGCGCAAAGGCGCTGAAGATTCGGCTGTGCGGGTATCCAGAACCGAAGCTCTGTAACAGGCTGTTTCAACTGCGCTAAGTATTGAGCGAGAAACTGTGAAGCTTGGAGAAACAATCGGGTGCTTCGATAGCTTTCCTTAATAAAAACCGTCTGAATCTGAACGATATGCTCATTTTCATAGTTTTGATCTCCGGTACCGTGTATGTACCCAATTGCGCCTATGATTTCATCATCGGGATTGCGTAATAATATAGATTCTTTCTCCATAAACAGCGGGCTTGAAAGGTAGCTGAGAGAGACAGGAAAGGAATAAGGCAGGTTTAGCTGCACGAAATGTTCCAGCAAAAAAGTGATGTAGGCCTCTTGATACTTGGCAGTAGAGCAAATGTTGAAATAATAGCTCATAGGCTTAATTACCTTCTTTCAAGATAATGACCAAATTATACCATGATCTGACAATGAACAGAAGATTGATTGTGTATTCGACAACATTTGCAGCGTCCCTATTCCGCATCCATACTCACATTTTTTCAATTTATACGTACAATAACCTAATCGATTTGGAATGAAATGGAGGAAAACTAAGGTGATACTTGTTGCGGGTAGTCCTACGTTTTCGATTAATCCTTTGACGTTATCGGAGATTGAACGAAAAATACTGCAAGAGAAGCAGAAGAGCCAGGTTGTCTATCGCTATCCATCGGTTGATGCGCTCGAATTTGAGCTGAAAACGCGCATGCATACGGTTGAAGCAGCCAAAGCGCTATATGCCAGTGGAGTGAGCTTTGCGACCTTTGCAGGGTCAAAATGCAATGAGCAATACTGGACGCGTACGGAAAACGGCGGCTTTCAGCTAAAGGGAGGCGTACTGCCTTCGGTTGGCATTAACGATATTTTTGAAAATGGACATTTGTACGGCTTTGAATGCGCAGGCGCTATTATCATTATCTTTTATAAAGCAGTGCTTGATACGGTTGGCGATGCCGTGTTCAACGCTTATTTTAAAAACCTGTTTTTAAGAGACTGGCAATACGACCGTGATTTAAGCTTAATAACTACCTATGATAAAAATGAAGCCTACCCTGGCGACGCGCTCTATTTCAAGAACCCTGATCATGATCCCGATACACCCGAATGGCAAGGGGAGAATGTCATCATGCTGGATGATGATTTGTATTTCGGCCATGGCATCGGCATTGAATCCGGCCAAGATATTATTAATGCGCTGAATCGCATGCGCTATGAGAATGCCTCTATATCTGCCTACTTGCAGGATATTGTGGTACATCCAGATTATGAATACTTGCGCGGCTTAAACGTTAGGGACGTTTGGTGGGATGGGGGAAGTGGTTCCGAACAGCTCGGCATTGCGGCAAGAATAGGCACGGGTTCGGTTAGATATTAAAATGATTCGGGTCTTAGAGATAGGTGAAAAGACACCTGTAGGAGATGCGTTTGCTGCTCTCGAATACAGGTGTTTTCGCTTCGCGTGCATGGAGGAGTATAATGGAAACAGCTATGATAAATATGATCATTTGTAGGGAGCAAGCCAATGAGAATGCATGTGTTAATTGTAGATGATGATCCTTCCATCCGGGAACTTTTGCGTTTTGTTTTGGGCAAAGACGGCTATGTCGTTCTCGAAGCGGAAAATGGACAAGCAGCGTCCATCTTGCTTGAGAATGAACAGGTGCATCTTGCTGTCGTCGATATTATGATGCCCGGTAAAAATGGGTACGAGCTGTGCCGCGAAATCAGAGAGCATTATGACATTCCCGTTATGATGCTGACTGCAAGAGCGGAGATGGAGGACAAGGAGCAGGGGTTTGACTCCGGGACGGACGATTATTTAGTTAAGCCGTTTGAGCCAAAGGAGCTTTTGTTTCGTATAAAAGCGCTGCTGCGCCGCTATCGCCTTGTATCCTCTGAGGTTATTAAGCTCGGGAACGTCTCCATTGATCGAAGAGGCTATGAAATTAAAATAGGTGATGAAGTGATTACCCTGCCGCTGCGGGAATTTGAGCTGCTGTCACAGCTTGCAAGCCACCCAGGCCGCATTTATACACGGGAACAGCTTATTCAGCTCATCTGGAGCGCGGATTTTAAAGGAGACAGCCGCACGGTTGATGTTCATATTAAAAGGCTGCGCGAGCGCTTCGCGGATTGTCAGGACGATTTCACGATAACAACGATCAGGGGTCTCGGCTATAAGCTGGAGGTGCATGAGGGATGAAGTCGCTGTATGTTCGAATTGTGTTCACGTTTGTGATGGTTGCTATGATTAGCCTCATTCTAGGCTTGCTATTTACGGGGCTGTACTATCAAAATAATCAGCAATCCAGCAATGAGCAAAAAATGATCGCGATCGCTCAAAACATCAGCACCCAATATGAGCAAAATCCGCAAATGGATCTGGATAGCTATCTGACACATATTGCAGCACTTGGCTTTCAAATTTATTTGGTTCATGACCATTTGCAAGGACAAGCCTACGGCTCGCCGTTCAAGCATGGAAAGCTGAGCGAGCAGCAAATRCAATCGGTGCTGGACGGAGCTATTTATCGGGGGCTGGAGGAGCAGAAGGGACGGCTGGAGCTGTTCTCTTATTTCAAAAATAGTGTTTTGAACACAGCGGGTATGAGAGTTCAGACGCAGGATGGGTATGCAGCGCTGTTTATCCGCCCTGACTTGCAGCAGCAAATTGGCGAAATACGTATTATTGCAGCGATATTGATCGGTGCTACCTTCGTCATCAGCTTGCTGTTAATTGTGTTCTTATCACGCCTCATTGTGAAGCCAGTCAATGAGCTTACGAGAGCAACGAAAAAGATCGTTGCAGGTGATTTTGAAGCGGGGCTGCAGCTCTCGCGCAAGGATGAGATCGGCGAGCTGGCACGCAACTTCTCGGTGATGTCGGTGGCGATTAAGCAGCTGGATCAGATGCGGCAAGAATTTGTGGCGAATGTCTCGCATGAATTTCAGACGCCGCTTACATCTATGCAGGGATTAGCCCGGGCTGTGCTCGATAAGGAAACGACGCCGGAGCAGACGGATAGCTATATGGCCATTATAGAAAAAGAAAGCAAACGTCTATCCCGCATGAGCAAGCAGCTTCTAACACTTGCTGCGCTCGACAAGGATAATAAGCCGCTCCATAAGACAAACTTTCGATTAGACGAACAGCTGCGCCAGCTGTTAATTACACTCGAGTGGCAATGGTCGGAGAAAAATTTGTATTTGGAGCTTGAGCTGCCGGATACGACGATCCATGCTGATCAAGAATTGCTCTATGAGGTGTGGTTAAACCTGATTGCCAATAGCATTAAGTTTTCGGATGCAGGAAGGCCGATCAGCATTAAAATAGTGGAGAGCGACGTCATTACTGTTGTCATCGAAGATCAGGGAACAGGCATATCAGAGGATGATCTCCCATTCATTTTTGACCGTTTCTATAAGGCGGACAAAGCTCGCAATGATGCTACTTCAGGCAGCGGGCTTGGACTCTCTATCGTGCAGAAATTGGTGGCTTTGCATCAAGGCAGTATCGCTATTCAAAGCAAGCGGGCAGTTGGAACAACGGTTACCGTTACCCTTCCGCGAGCTTAAGTTATTATGTAATTATCGTTGTCAATATAGAAAATACCTCATTCCTTTAAATATAAGGGGAATGAGGTATTTTTATTTTGTAAATATGTATCTTTTATGTGAGGTTATTCGGTTGCAAATCTTGTAACATGAATAAAAAAAGGTTTTTAATTGTTTAATCTTATGTTAGTTTTATGTCATTTACATGCTTTGTGAAGCTCATTTTCATGCTGAGGAGTGGTTTTTATGACAGAGTTGTTAAATATGGATATTCCGAAAGAAAAGCTCATATTGGCTAAGCATTATCCCATTCAAGTATTGGAAACGATAGGCGTCAACGCGACCTATCAGAAGCTTCATTGGCATGATGTGCTTGAAATCAATTTAATTAAATCAGGAACCGGCTATTACATCATTAACGGGCAAACGTTTGAGTTTCAAGAGGGTGATATTTTGCTTATTAACTCGAATGATTTGCACTGCGCTTACGAAACGAAGGATTTGGTCATGCAAGTGATCTGCTTTGATGCGTCTTGGCTGCTAAATATTGTCCGTTATGATTCAGAAATTTTGCATCCCTATAAGGAAATGGGGGTCCATTTCACTAATTTGCTGGACCGCAATGAGCCTCATATGAACGAGCTTAGAAGCCTGCTTCTTGAAATTCAGGATGAGCATGATCAGGAGCAAACCTCTTACGGTTCTTTGGTTTATTCAAATTTAATCCGCTTTCATGCATGCGTAAATCGTTACTTCCGCAGAGAGGGGTTAAATCGGGGAAAGGACAGCATCGGCGCAAGGCAGCTGGACAAAATGCGCAAGGTCATTTACGACATGCAAAAAAACTTTGCATATCCATGGACGCTTGAGGAACTCGCAGGACTTGTTTACTTAAGCCCCTCCCGTTTTAGCGATATTTTCCGGCGTACAGTAGGGACGCCTCCGCTGCTTTATTTGATTCATATTCGCTTAGAGCATGCCGTCATGCTGCTCGAAACCAGCGATATGAAAATTACAGAAATCGCACTGGAATGCGGTTTTCGCAGCTTATCTAATTTCAACCGTTTATTTAAGAAGCACATTGGCTCCTGCCCGAAAATCGCAAGAGGCTAAATCATATGGAAACAGTAAGATAGTGTTAGTTATCAATCGTTTAAGAGGAGAATCAACACAGCGGAAAAGATAAAATAAACACATGACGAATGGATAACGCATTTATGTTACTTTAACTAACATTAGAAAAAAGGGGGGGAGCATGCTGCGAACAGATCTACAAACCAAACAGCATGTGTACAAGCAGCCCGGGCAGACGAAACGCTTTATCAAACAATGGGATATTCAGCTCATGGTTATACCAGCGTTGCTCTTCATTTTTGTCTTTAACTACATTCCCATGTATGGGGTGCTGATGTCTTTTCAGGATTACAGCATTTTCAAAGGGTTCATGCACAGTCCGTGGGTAGGGTTTAAACATTTTGAAATGTTTTTTAATGCTCCTGAGTTTTGGGTGGTTATGCGAAATACACTCGTCATCAGTTTGCTGAAGCTGGGTATTGGATTTCCAGCGCCAATCGTATTGGCACTGATGCTGAATGAGATTAATAACCGTACGTTTAAACGAATTATTCAGACGGTTAGCTATTTGCCTCATTTCTTGTCATGGGTTATCGTATCGGGCTTCGTTATATCGATGTTATCCACCGATAACGGAAGCTTAAATATGCTGCTGGAATCCGTGAATCTCATTAAAGAGCCAATCAATTTCTTATCCTTGCCGGAGTATTTCTGGGCGATCCTTGTCACAACCGGTGTTTGGAAGGAAATTGGATTTGCTTCTATCGTTTATTTAGCTGCTATTGCAGGCATTAACCCGCATTTGTATGAGGCGGCTTCAATTGATGGAGCCAGCAGAGTGAGACAAATTGTTACGATTACGATTCCATCGATTATGCCCGTTGTTGTTGTGTTCTCGATATTAGCAATTGGCAACCTGTTGAATGCCGGATTTGAAGATATTTTGCTGCTAGCTGGAAACCCGGTGCTGCGCGACGTAAGTGATGTTATCGATACTTATGTGTATAGGCTGGGTATTCAAAATTCCCGTTTCTCTTATGCAACGGCTGCCGGTCTATTCAAAGCAATTATTAGCGTCGGCTTATTAGCAGGAGCAAACTATTTGGCTCGCCGATCAGGCAACAGCTTGTGGTAAAGAGAGAAAGGGCGGCGAAACGATGAAATTATCCTTTGGCGACAAAACATTTATGGCAGTCAACTATTTTCTATTGTTTGTGTTAGGCTTCACAGCCTTCTATCCATTCTGGAATGCTGCAGTGATTTCCTTTAATGCGGGAACCGATACGATGCTCGGTGGAATTACATTTTGGCCGCGCGTCTTCTCGCTAGACAATTATGAGGTCGTTTTCAAGGACAAACGACTTATAGATGGATTTATTATTTCTATTCTTCGTACGGTCATAGGTACGCTCCTATCCATTGCAGCAACAGCGATTTTTGCTTACGGAATGAGTAAGCGAAATTTAGTTGGACGAAAGTATTACATGATCTTTTGCGTGTTGACCATGTACTTTAGCGGCGGCTTAATTCCAAGCTACCTGCTCATTCGTGAACTTCATTTGATGAATTCGTTCTGGGTTATGATCATACCGGGAATTATCAGTGTATGGAACATGATCATTTTCCGAACCTTCTTTCTTGGCATACCGAATGGACTCGAGGAATCGGCACAAATTGACGGCTCCAGCAACTGGGGTATTCTATTTCGCATTGTTCTTCCTCTATCGGGGCCTGTCATTGCAACGCTTTCGTTGTTCACGGCGGTGTATCACTGGAATGATTGGTTTTCACCGAGTCTTTATATTTCAGATATTAACCTATTGCCGATTCAAACGAAGCTGCAGCAAATATTGAACTCCAATATTATGCTGGAACAAATGTCCCAAATGGATTCAGCGGCACAAGGCCGAATGAGTGCAATGAAGGCGGTAACTTCAAAGTCGTTATCCATGGCAACCATGATGGTGGCGACCGTTCCGATTTTATGTGTGTATCCTTTTGTGCAAAAGTATTTCGTGAAGGGTGTTCTCGTTGGTTCTTTGAAGGAATAACCAAGGGTTTAAAGCGTCAGCTTTAACCATAGATAGACAAGCAGAAGGGAGTTTAAGCGATGGCTAAATTCAGTAAAGCTTTTCATGCAGCATTGTCAATCACACTTGTCGTTGTACTTGCACTAACAGGATGTTCAAGCAATAATGGTGCGAATTCCGGGGTAAAGGAAGGAACCGACAACAAGCCGGATTCAAGTAAAGCTGCGTTTGTGCTGGGGGATCAACCGCTCGAGTTTTCTTTTTACGGCCATTATGATTGGTATACGATGCCTCCTTGGGGCGACGATTTATCGACGAAATGGATTAAGGAGAATAAGAAAGTAAATGTGGTGCCAATCAGCTCAGGAGGCAATGCGAAACAAAAGTTCAACACGATGATTGTAGCGGGAGAGCTGCCTGATGTGATCTGGATGGAGCGCAACGCAGACGTAGAGAAGCTGCGCTCGGAAGGAATGCTTGTTGCTTTTGACGATTACTTAGATAAATATCCGAATTTAAAGAAATGGGCTGGTGAGGCTACGCTTGATATGCTTCGCTCTTCCGACGGCAAGCTGTATCAGTTTCCGAACTGGTATACGACGCAGCCTAATGGCAATGCAGGTTATTTGGTAAACAAGAAGATCTATGATGAGCTTGGCAAACCGAGCTTGGAAACGACGGACGATCTTTATGCTTACTTGAAGCTGGTGAAAGAGAAATATCCGGATGTAGTCCCTCTGGAAGTAGGACAAAGCGCTTCGGGTATCGATATTATGGCATCCGCTTTTGCTGAAAACCGTCCTTATACGTACAATGCAATGATGGCTGTACCGTCAGGCGATAAGCTGGTATCGATCTTTACAGATCCTGTCTACCGGGAATCGATTCAATACGCAAGCAGATTATACCGTGAAAGACTGATTTCGCAGGATAGCTTTACGCAAAAGGCAGAGCAGGTCGAGCAGAAGATTGTAACGGGAAAAATAGCAGTTTACGCGGCTTCCAGCCCGACGGAGTATGGTGCGAAGGGCAATGCGCTATTGGCGGCCAAGGACCCAAGTGCGGGGTATTTCATTACATGGCCGGTTCATAAAGCGGGACTTGATAAAAACAAAATATTCCCTGGCGATTACAAGCAGCTAGGCTGGAACGTCAGTGTCATTACGAAAGCGGCCAAAAACCCAGAAGCGATCTTCGCATTTTTGGATTGGTTCACGGGTCCAGAAGGACAGCGCCTTAGTATGTGGGGACCAGAGGGGATTTATTGGGATGGAGTGGATGCTGATGAAGCGCCATTGTTCACCGATAAGTTTGTAAATGACGTGGAAGAGCGCGAGGCATTAATGGCTTCAATCGTTAACTTTCAATGGGTAGGAAATACGGTATATGTAGACAACTCGAAGATGAAGTTTGAATCTACGCTGCCTGTGGAGAAACGGAGCTGGGAAACGTACTGGCAATCGGAAATTACGTGGAAAACGCAGCTCGATACGACAGAGTTCGTTAACTTGGACCCTGCTGGAGATACAGATGAGGGCATCGTTGGTTCAAGCGTATTCTCCATCTATGAGAAGTCGAGAGCGAAAGCGATTATGAATGCATCCTCCGATGCAGAAGTTAATCAAATTTTGGATAAGGCTGAAGCCGATGCACAGCAAGCTGGTTATGAGAAGCTTTTGAAATACAAGACAGAGAAGTGGCAAGAAAACGTAAGCAAATTAAAAAAATAGTGGTTTTAATTACAGGCAAGCTGGCTTCAACTGCAGCAGTGGGATTGGAGGCTATATTCTCTATTGTTCATGCTTAAGCGATTAGTTTGCATGCATGGCGAGAAGAGAATAGCCTCCAAAACCAAGTATTCGCATGGGAGAGAATATAATTGACATATTATTTGGGTGTGGATGGTGGAGGCAGTAAAACGATCGCTGTTGTATGTGACGAAATGGGGAGGGTTGTGGGCGCTAGTGAGAGCGGCTGCGGCAATCATCAATTAGGAGTAGAACTTGCTAGAAGCAATATTCAGGCTGCTGTTATCCATGCCATGATGCATGCAAAGGTAACACAGGAGCAGATTGCGTATGCAGTATTTGGTTTGGCGGGAGCAGATCGCGAAGCTGACTTTGAAATATTAAGGCCGATGATCGCGAAGCTTGGGTTTGAAAACTACGAGATCGTTTGCGATACGGTAATCGGTCTGAGAGCCGGTACGAAGCAGCCGGATGGGGTTGTTGTCATATGCGGCAGCGGGACAAACAGCTTTGGCGTTAATCGCCATGGCGAGAGCTTGCAATGCGGCGGATTCGGTTATGCTTTCGGTGATTTTGGCGGAGGAAGCTTGCTGGCAGTGGAAGTTTTTCGTTCAGTTATACGCTCATGGGAGGGCAGAGGGCAAGCTACCTTGCTTACGGATCTGACCCTTGAACAACTAGGCTACGACACCGTTGAAAATATGTTCCACGACTACTTGAATCAGGGCAGGATGATTCCTCACCAGCTTGCGAAGCTGCTGTTTGAAGCGGCGGAGCAAAAGGATGAGGTAGCTTGCAGCATTCTGAAGAGGCAGGGTGAGGAGCTTGGCATGACGGCGAGTGCTGTCATTTCGAAGCTGAATATGAATCATGATGTATTTGATCTCGTTATGGTTGGCAGTGTGCTAACCCGCGGCGACAGCCGCTACGTTGCGCCTTATTTGGAGGAGCATGTGAAACGGGCAGCTCCAAATTGCAGCTTGACCGTGTTGACGATGGAGCCTGTGGCAGGCGCGATTTTATTAGCTATGGATAAAACGACTTCTTCTATTGAAGAGTCTGTATATGCTTGTTTACAACAATGTTTATCAGTGAAGGAGGCGCAAGCAGAATGGGTGATCGATTAAAGGTAGTCGTTATTGGCGGAGGATCTTCTTATACGCCAGAGTTGATTGAAGGTTTTATATTAAATTATGCGACCTTTCCTGTGACGGAAATTGTGCTGGTAGACATACCGGAGGGACGGAATAAGCTGGCTATTGTCGGTCAGCTTGCCAAACGCATGATTGAGAAATCAGGCTTGCCTATTAAGCTGGATTTGACGCTGGATCGACGCTCGGTGCTGGCGGATGCTGACTTTGTAACGACGCAAATGCGTGTCGGCCGATTGGAAGCGCGCGGCTGGGATGAGTCTATTCCGCTCAAATACAATATGATTGGGCAGGAGACGACGGGTGCAGGCGGGATGATGAAGGCTCTGCGCACCATTCCTGTTCTTCTTGAAATTTGTAAGGATATGGAGGAGCTTTGCCCAGATGCATGGCTGCTTAATTTTACGAACCCGGCCGGCATGGTTACAGAGGCTATCCATAAGCATTCACGCATCAAATCAATTGGGCTATGCAACTCTCCAATAGCAGCATATAAATGGCTGTCATCGTTGTACCAAGTACCGGTAGAGCAAATCCAATGCGAATTCGCTGGGCTTAATCACCTGCACTGGATTAGCTCTATTACAGTTAATGGTGAATCCAAACTGGATGAGCTCTTGAATAACCAAGACGGGTACTCCGCCAAAAACGTACCTCAATACGCTTGGAATGGCAGTTTACTTCGTTCATTGCGAGCAATCCCATCCTATTATTTAAAATATTTTTATTTGCAGCGCGAAATCTTGGCCGAGCAGCAAGCAGCGGCTGCCAAAGGTGAAACGCGGGCGGAGACGGTTCAGCGGCTTGAGGATGAGCTGTTCGAAATTTACAAGGACCCGAATCTGTCGGAAAAACCAAAGCAGCTTGAACAGCGCGGGGGTGCTTATTATTCGGAGGCGGCTGTAAAGCTGATGAACTCGCTGTATAACGACAGCGGTGATATTCAAACGTTAAACGTGCCAAATCAAGGGGTGCTGGACTTTCTGCCGGATGACGCTTGTATTGAAGTCAACTGTGTCGTTACGAAGGAAGGTCCAATTCCGCAGCCTGTAGCTATTGTGCCAGCGGCAGCGAAAGGACTCATTCATGCTGTGAAAGTGTATGAGCAGCTGGCTATTGAGGCAGCTGTATCCGGCAATAGGGATACGGCATTGCTGGCACTCGCGCATCACCCGCTCGTTGATTCAACGAATGACGCGCAGCGTATGCTGGATGAAATGCTGGAGCAGAACAAAGCGTATTTGCCGCAGTTTTTTGCAGAGTAAGCAGAATATAAATGAACGAAGACGTCTTCGCCGATTAGGGTGAGAGACGTCTTTTTTTGCGCTTAGTAAGCTCAGTCGCAATCGCCCGCAATAACTGTTACATTAGAATTAAAATATGAGTTAGGCATAGGTTCCGTATAATTTCAGCTTGTTTATAAGCTTATATAATGGAGGGTTGCGTATATGTCATCTTTTAAGGCGCTTGTGATTAACAAAGTAGAAAATGAGATTATCGCAAACACGCAGCAGTTGGACTTAAATGATTTGCCGCAGGGTGAATTGCTTATTAAGGTTGCGTATTCCAGTGTGAATTACAAAGATGCGTTAGCTTGTTTGCCTAAAGGCGGTATTGTAAAAAGCTATCCTTTTGTACCGGGCATTGATTTGGCAGGCACGGTTGTATCAAGTGAAGATGAGAGATTCCAAGAGGGCGACGAAATTGTGGTCACGGGATTTGGGCTCGGCGTCAATCATTTCGGCGGTTTTAGCGAATATGCCCGTGTGCCTGCGGAATGGGCGATCAAGCTGCCACAAGGTTTGTCGATGAAGGAAGCCATGATACTGGGGACGGCAGGTTTTACTGCGGCTTTGTCCGTATATGAGCTTGTGCAAAATGGCATTCGGCCAGAGGATGGTCCTATTCTCATTACTGGTGCAACTGGAGGAGTAGGCAGTATTGCTGCTGCAATTGCGGCGAAGCTTGGATATGAGGTGGCAGCGAGTACGGGGAAACTGGATAAGCAGCAGTATTTGCTTGATTTAGGCGTGAAGCGAATTCTGCCAAGAGAAGAGCTTCTATCTGGTTCCAAGCAGCCTCTGGACAAGCAGATATGGGCAGGAGCTATTGATTGTGTGGGCGGGGAGACATTAACCGCGGTGCTGTCTCAATTAAAATATGGCGGCGCCGTAGCGGCGAGCGGTTTGACAGGTGGAGCGGGCCTTTCGCTGACAGTATACCCATTCATCATAAGAGGAGTGCGGCTGATCGGTATTGATTCCGTCATGGCAGGGATGGAGATTCGCAGCAAAATATGGGCGCTATTGGCTGATGCCTATAAGCCAAGTATGCTGGGCGAACTATTCTCGGAAATTGGCCTGAATCAGGTGAGCGACCAGGTAGCTACTCTCTTGAATGGGCAAGCCAAAGGCAGAGCCATTGTAAAGCTATAATGATACAAAAGAGCAATTGCCCTCATGCGGGCAATTGCTCTTTTTTTTAAAGCTAACCGCGTTTTAATCTCCGTGCGCGGAATTGCTTGTATTGAAAATAGATCGTGCAGCCGATGCAAAAGCCGAGAATGGCGGCTAGAGCAGCAGCTCCCATCATTCCAGCAAATATATAACCAGCTATAGTCCAGCCAAGCGTAAAGCTAAGCAGCGAGAAGGTGAGGAAACCTACACCTAGGGAGTTGTTGAAGCGCTGCAGCTCAGCTGCTTCTGTTTGTGCGGAAGAAATTCGACCGTTTAGGAAAGGGCGAGCCGCAATAATGAATAAATTAGCTTTGGGACCGAAGATAAGTCCAATTATTTGAATAATCCAAAGTGCTGCAATAAGCCAAGGCAACTGCAGGCCTATCGCAAGAAGCAGTACGGCAACGATACCGACTTGGTTACTTCGAACAAATGGAATGGGAATCTCCTTCATTATAAAAACCAACTTTCCGTATTGGATTTATATAATTTAATAGTAGATAATTTAAGCTCGTTTGGCAATAACCAAATGATTAATCGATCAAAAATATTATTAAATGACAACTTTCGATAACTACCAATTTTTTTCAATATTCATATATAATAGATTAATAATACTAAAGAACTAATTTCTTTGATAAGAGGTAGATAGATTAGTGAAGCTCACAGGTATCGATATGTTTAAAGGGCTCTCTAATGTAGAGCTTGCGAAGCTGCTGGGGATGCTTGATAAACAACAGATTCCTGCGGGAACGAGGTTGTTCCATCAAGGCGAGCATGGCGATCAAATGTTCATCATAGAAAGCGGCACGATTGAGCTATTCTCAAAAACGGATGACAGCGTTCGGCGTTCGCTTGCCGTGCTTGGGCCAGGCGAGGTTTTTGGTGAAATGGCTCTGCTTACTGGGGAAGCGCGGTCTGCTGAGGCCGTAGCTGCGGAGGATGCTGTACTGCATATCATTGACAGCAGGATGTTTGATCGCCTTGTTGCTGAGAATGCAATTTTCTCATCCTATTTCATCAAGCTGCTTTCGCAACGATTGATCGCAACGAATGCGAAGCTTCAAGCATCTAAGAAAACGGAATCCGAGCGAATTACGTATGAGCTTGGACAATTGCGCGAGCTATCGGCTCGTTTTCTGCAGTGGTGCGCACATGTTCCTCTTATTAGCAGAGGGCTTGTGGAGCATACCTATGGCATGACGATGCAAAGGGAGCTTTCAGAAAATCTCTTCCTTCGGGAGTGCTTTCAAGATGATCCATTAACATCGGAATGGTTGACTCTTGCAAGCGGTATCAAGCCAGTTCTTAATGATATAAGCAAGGAACGGTATGGGTACGAGGAGATGGCTGGATGGCTGGAAAAAGCGACCTCGTGGTATGTTTCTCAAGGCAACTGGGTCGCATTCATCATGATCCAAGCGGATAAAGGGAACTGGCCAGCAGCGCTAGACACGTATGCTCGCATAGAAGGAGAGGTTACGGATCATCAGCGCGCAGAGCTTTTTCGTACCATTAGCCGCTGCCCTAGAGATATACTTGCAGGAAATTACACGGTGCTGCAAACCTATCTTCCTTACTGTGAGAAAAATGCGCCGGAAATTGGGCTTGCTGTTATAGAAGCCTCTTTAAATCAGCCTAACAAATTTCAATCGCATGAGCTTTTGTTTTTGTACGAGTGCGGAACGGAGCTTAGCAGACGTGTGGGCAGAAACAATCAAGCGCTGGATTACTTGAAGCTGGCGGATGCATTAGCAAGCACTTTATCCTTCAATAAAGTTGAATTGCCGGATGCTGATCGGGCGTATGGGTTAGCCAAACAAAAGCTGGCTAGAAAACGCAGCGAGGTGCTTGTGAAAGGCGCCGGACGTTTGTTGAAGGGGAATCGTGCTGCAGAAGCAGGGGCTGTCATGGCGGCACTGCTCTGCATCATATTTTCTTTCCTATTAGATCCTATTGGCGGTTTATCTGAGGCGGGCATGCGGTTTATCGGAATTGCGCTAGCCGCAGTCATTATGTGGATTGTTCCGATTATGCCGGATTACATTGTGGCGCTTGGCATGATTATGCTGTGGGTGATGGGGGGTGTTGCCTCTCCGGAAACGGCACTCTCGGGATTTGCGTCAAGCTCGTGGCTCTTCATGATTTCTATTATGGCAATAAGTGCGGTAATAACAAAATCAGGCATTTTTTACCGCTTTGCACTCCATGCTTTAAAAAGATTTCCTGCCCATTACCGCGGACAGCTTTGGGGCATTATTGCAGGCGGGGTCCTGCTTAATCCGCTGCTTCCTTCATCCTCTGCCAAGGTATCGCTTGGCGTTCCGATGGCACAGACGCTCGCCGAATCGCTCGGCTTTGAAGAGAGGAGCAAGGGAGCCGCTGGCCTTGGGCTGATTGCTATGATTTTCTTTGGCTTTACCGCGCCTTTTGTTATGACAGGCTCATACACCAATATTATGGCTTATGGCCTTGCTTCTACAGAGCAATCGGTATCGTGGCTGCAATGGTTATTGTATGCGCTGCCGGGGTTTGTTATTTTTGGCACTGTGTTGATTATCGTATTGCTCTTTATGTTCCGTAAGATCGAGCCTGCCAAAGTTGTCACAGGCGAAGTGCTCAATGAACAGCTGAAGCTGCTTGGCCCGCTTACAAAGGATGAGCGAGTATCGCTCTGGACGATTATATGCTGCATTGGGCTTATGGTGCTTCAACCGCTTCACGGGATTGAGAGTACATGGATTATGTTGATGGGTTTTGCGGTTTTAGTTATTAGCGGCGTGCTCGATAAACAGACGGTTTCTACCGGAATAGATTGGACTTTTTTATTGTTTCTCGGGGCTGCATTTAGCTTTGCGGGCGTCGCCGAGCAGCTAGGAATTGCTGAGCTGTTATCCTCCTTTCTTGGAGAGCATATGTCTGTTTTTGTCAGCACGCCTGCCTTATTCCTTGTTGCAGTCATTCTCGTTTCCTTTATCGTTACGCTAGTCATTCGAGATGATCCAGCTGTTATTTTACTTATCACCGCTATTGTTCCTTTAGGAGAAACAGTAGGCATTCATCCTTGGGTGCTCGTGTTTGTCATATTGCTTGCAACAGATCCGTTTTTCTTTGCTTATCAGTCCCCTACCTATTTAACTGCCTATTACAGCTCGGAGGGGAAAGCGTTTACCCATCGTCAAGCCGGGAAGCTTGCACTCGGTTATGCGTTTGCGGTTCTGCTTATAGCTGTGCTCTGTGTTCCATATTGGAAGTGGCTTCATCTCATTTGACGGAAAAGAAGGGAAAGGAGGATATTATGAAAATAAAGCTTATACATATTATGGCCCTGCTTGCTGTACTGGCTATTTTCTTCTTGTATAGAGGAACATTTGATCGAATGGACTATTTTTTCCAAGATCGTTTTATGCAAAAGGAAAGCCCTGTCGAAACTCAAATTGCCATTATCGCTATTGATGATGAAAGCGTGAGTGAGTTTGGGAGCTGGCCTTGGAATCGAAATGTTCATGCTCAATTGGTTGATATGCTCTCCGAAGGAAAACCGGCAGTTATTGCGTTTGACGTCACTTTCCCTGCACCGTCGGCAGACGATCCATCATCGGATGAAGCGCTAATCAGCGCAGTGAAAAATGCGGGCAATGTCGTATTTCCCGTATATGGAACATTTGAAGCTTCAGCCAAGCAGGGCGCAATTGACGCACTTGAAATATCTGAGCCGTTCCCGGCACTTAAGGAAGCGGCAGCGGCGGTTGGACATATCAACACGATACCGGACCGCGACCACGTTGTACGCAACTCTTTATATCGTTTTATGTATGAGGGCGAGCAGGTCGAAAGCTTTTCTTGGACAATTTATAAAATGTACATGGAGCGCCTCGGCAAAAGTGTAAGTGCGGATATGCTTCCGCTTGATGCATTTGGACAGTTTCATATTCCCTATACGGAGCGGCCAGGGCAATATGAAGCGATTCCTTACGCTGCTGTACTGAACGGAGATGTGCCTGCGGAGTATTTTCAGGATCGCATTGTGCTTATTGGACCGTATGCCACGGGCTTCAAGGATGAGTACCTGACGCCATTGCAGGTGAAAAAAATGATGTACGGGGTGGAAATACACGCGAACATTATACAGGCTCTGCTCGAAAATGATCTTAAGCATGAGCTCAATTGGAAATGGAATGCGTTGATTTTGCTCCTTGCGGCTTCGCTTGCCTACTTCTTATTCCGGAAGTGGAATATGCTTATCTCGTTTTTGGCGGTTGCGGTTATTCTTGTTGCGTTTGTAGTAGGAAGCAGCTACTTGTACGGTCAGGGAATCATCATATCAATCGGCTACGTGGTGCCGCTGCTAATTATTAGTTGCATCATTGTTGTTGGGTTCCATTACGTAGAGGAATTGCTGGAGCGGCGCAGAGTGACGGATATATTCGGCAGATACGTGGCGCCTGAGGTCGTCAACCAGATTTTGAAAAATGGTGAAGAGGGCCTAAAACTGGGCGGAACGCGCCGTGAGTTAACTGTGCTTTTTGTCGATATTCGCGGCTTTACGCCTCTCTCAGAGAAGGCGGAGCCGGAGGAAATCGTTGAAATATTAAATGAATACTTGGATCTTGCCGCCAACTGCATCTTTAAATTCGAAGGTACGCTGGATAAGTTTATCGGTGATGCAGCCATGGCGATTTTCAATGCGCCGCTGCTTCTTGAAGACCATCCAATGCGAGCGGTGGAAGCGGCGTGGGCAATGAAAGAGGGCTCAGCCGCATTGGAGCGCAAGTTAATTGAACGATTTGGCTTTGGTGTGAAGTTTGGTCTTGGCATTCATACGGGGCCAGCCGTCTTCGGCAACATTGGTTCGAAGAGCAGGATGGACTACACCGCTATTGGAGACACGGTTAATACGACAGCTAGGCTGGAGAGCAACGCAAAGCCCGGACAAATAATTATGAGCGATGCGGTCTATCAGGTGGTTAAAGATCGTGTTATTGCAAACGCTCTTGGCGAGATCAAAGTAAAAGGAAAAGAACAGGGCATCTCAATCTATGAATTGGAGGGACTAAAATGAAGACGTTAAAGCTAGTTTTTGTGACTTTGCTAGTCATGGCCATTATTATGCCGACATCTGTTTTTGCGAAGGATACGGAAAAGGCGGGGAAAATAACGACCATTTCAGGCAAAGCGGAAGTGAAAAAGAGCGGCGGGTCCAAAAAATTTAATGCTTTTAAGGGAATGGCTATAACAAAAGGCGATACGATACTAACCGGCAGTGATGGGAAAGTAATGATGGACCTGGACAGCGATAAAGAAGTCGCGATTGGCACGGATACCACGCTTGTTGTAAGTGAACTGGTCAAAAGTGCAAAGGCACTGGGCGGAAAAACGAGCCTAAGCCTGCTAAAGGGGAAGGTTCTTGTCACGATTAAGAAGAAGCTTGACGGCGATTCTAGGTTTGAGATCGAGACACCAACTGCCATTATGGGCGTTATGGGGACGCAGTTTACCGTTTCGTATGAGAATAACGAGAGCTACTTGGGTGTATTTGAAGGCGCAGTAAAAACGAAGCATGGTCCAGGGCTAACGGACGAGACGACGGTTAATCCGAATGAACAGCTGCCACTGAATAAAGATGGGGCAGGAGTAAAGGAAAAGCTGAATTATCTCGATCTTCCGTTGGTCGGCCTGGAGCATTATCTTCTGCTGCTCCAAAAGGACGCCAAAGCAGATAAGGCATTAATTGAGCAAGTTAAAGCACTCATTGAAAAGAAAAAACAAGAGGAAGCGGCGGCAGCTGCAGGCGGTAGTGGAGGTTCACAATCCAACTCTACTATTGTATATGAGGACAATGCGGGAACAGGCGGCAGCAGCGGTGGAGGCGGCAACCCAGTCGTGACGCCAACGCCAACGGCGTCACCGACGCCAACACCAACGCCAACACCAACGCCAACACCAACGCCAGAACCTGTGCCGCCAACGCTAGATTTAACGATGTTTTATAATCATTTAGAATCGTATATGAAAAATGATAAAACGTTTATTTTGCCATTTACGACAACACTTGCTCTTAATGATTCTAGTGCAAATATCGTCAAATTTGAGGTGCGTCAGGATGACGCTGGTGAATTTGAAAGTCTAGATATCGTTGAGACGGTTGATATACATCCATCTGAACCTAATCAGCTGGTGGTTAAATTAAAAGAAGCTGTGCAGTACGGATCAATAATTCGTATAACGGTCTATGAAAATAAATTAAAAAATTCGGAAACCAATGATGTGCAGACGAATGAACAAGTTACAGCAAGAGGAGAAATGGAACAAGGGTTTCAATTTATAAATAACAGTGAATACCCGCCAATTGAATTTATTTTAGGGAAAACCGATTACTACACAACTATATTCTTTAGAACTTTTGGTTATGGAATGCCTGAATGGCCTTCTGAGGGGAACTCCCCGTACATCAGAATAACTAGAGTTTGCCCAATTGAAGAAACGGAGGAGTGTTACCCGTTTTTTGAATATAACCTTAGCGGTGCCTTACTATTTAGCATGACTGGTCCTGATACGGCAATGGTTATGTTAAAAGGAAATTATTTTGCCGAAGGCAATTTACAGCCTGGAGCATATCGCTTAAGTGTTTCTTTAAAAAACGGCAGTAATGGTCAGGTTGAAAACTTTCTAGAGCTTGATATTACGGTACGGGTAGCTAATCCTCCGGAGGCTTTAACCAAAGCGGCATTTATGGAGGATGAGTATACGTTAGTGCTTCCATTTACTACGAGCCTTGCTTTTGGGAATTATTTTCCAAAAGATGGTTTGATAATTTATAAATGCGACGCGGTAGAGCTTCCAGAGGGCAGAACATGTAGAAATGCGGAGCTGCCCCTCCTCAACATAACGGATATTGAGAGTGTTGCTGTTGACCAAGATAATCAAACGCAGCTCATTGTAAAGCTTAAAAATCCCATTGCATACAACTCAAATATTGATGTGTATGTAAAACCGAATGCTTGGAAGAACCCAGTTAAAGGTGATTTGCAAGAAAACGAGCAGCATTTCTCTTTAGATAGCAAAGTAACGGCCTTTCCTAGATACGTAGATTTTGAGAACAGGCCCGCTATAGTGAAGGATAAGGAGCTTTTCATCTACACACATGGTTATGAACTGGGAGAGATAATGATTAATGGAAATTTTTGCGTGGAAGAGCCATCTTGCTTTTGGTTTGAAAGTATGCCGCTAGAGAGCGATGCATATGAGCTCGAGAATGATGGTGAATATACAAAACTCATACTTAAAGGATCTTATTTCAGTATGGAACTAGCAAGAGGCGAGGGAAATATTACAATACCCATTATGAAAAAAGAGGAACAAATTGACGAGATAATTATACCCTTCCATATTATAAGGCCAATAACTATRGATTAAATATCGAAAGGAGCAATGCTATGAAAAGCAATATTAAATGGCTAGCAGCAAGCACGGCGCTTGCGACGATGCTAGTTTCGTTTCATGCAACAGCATTCGCGGCGAATGAGCAGCCAGTAGAAATAAGAGAGACGGAGAACGTCGCTAAAGTTGCCAATGTCATCGAGAAAGCAAGCCAACCTTGGGGGCTGGCTTCTGCCCCTGATGGGAGCATCATTGTTGTAGGCTCGGGCAGCAATCAGATTAGCAAATGGCAAAATGGGAAGCTTACTCCTGTTACGACAAAGACGGAAGCGGGCTATTTCGATGGGACGATTGCCAATTCAACGTTCAATCAACCGTCTTCTGCTGTAGTGAACAGCAAGGGTGTCATTTATGTAAGTGACACCGACAATCACGTTGTGCGCAGAATTGTAAACGATCGAGTATACACGGCTGCGGGCAATGGCAAGCCAGGAAATAAAGACGGCAAATTTGGCGATGCGCAGTTTAACTCCCCAACGGGACTAGCAATAGACAGCAAAGACAATGTTTATGTAGCAGACTCCCTAAACCATGTCATTCGTGTCATTACTCCCGAAGGCGTAACATCTACCTTTGCTGGAGTTGCTGGTGAAACGGGCGGATACAAGGATGGAAGCGCAGTGCARGCTTTATTCAATGAACCGATGGGGCTTGTATTCGATGATAAGGGCGGTTTATATGTAGCTGACAGCGGCAATCATCTTATTCGTTATATTTTTGATGGCAAGGTCAAGACGGTAGCTGGAAAACCGACAGCTGTCGATGCGCTTACCGGTTATATGGCAGGCGGCTATGGGAATGGCATAAGCGCTGAAGCACGGTTTAATCGGCCGCGCGGGCTGGCATTTGTCGATGGGGTTTTGTTTGTTGCAGACAGCTTGAATAACCGAATTCGTGCTCTGCAAGCGGATGGAAAAGTCATTTCAATTGCAGGTCAAGGCGCGCCTGGCGATAAAGTTGGAGAGGTTGAACAAGCGCAGTTCAATCAACCGTCTTCCTTGCTGTATTTGAGCGGAAAACTGTACGTAGCCGACACGTTAAACAATAGCGTTAAGGTGCTGGCGGTGAACCCTAAGGCTCTCAATCCTATTCGTACGAAAGAAGAGCTGATTGCAGGTACGGAGCTGCTGCCGGCGAGCAAAGATATTCAAGTATGGCTGGATAACAAGCAAGTGAAATTCACTGCTGTGCAAAAGCCTTTTAAGAGCGGAGAAAAAACATATCTTCCTGTGAGAGCTGTCTTTGGTGCATGGGGAGCGAACATAAAGTGGAATGCTGCGGCCAAGGAAGTGCAGCTTACCAAAAACAACTGGAAGCTTTCACTAAAAGTAAATGCGAAGCATACGGTTATTGTTGAAAAAGGCACTTTATACGTAGATGCACAATATTTAGCTGATGCCGCTTCATTTTTGTTTGCTTTTGATAGTGAATACAATGCTATTATTATGAGTAGTGAGTAATAAGTAGCAAAATTCCCTATCGCTGGAATGGAGGCTGTACAATGACTTTGGAAAACCGCTCGCAAAATAATGTAGACCGTTTCTCAGGCTTTCAAAACGATTACGACCAGCATCGTCCGAAAGCTCCTGCCGCAGTTGTAAATATTTTGACAAGTTATTTGGGGAGAGTGCCAAGCGTTGTGGCGGATGTTGGATGCGGAACGGGGCTGTCCTCCTTTATATGGCTCGGGAATGCGGAGCGAATTATAGGTTTTGAGCCAAATGACGATATGAGAAGCAAAGCGCTGGCTCATTTGTCTAAGCTCCCCGAGGATCAGTCAATTTCCTTCATCAAAGGGTATTCTGACCAGCTTGCTCTAGATGCTGACTGTGTTGATATTGTAACCTGCTCGCAGTCGTTTCATTGGATGGAGCCCGTCAGCACGCTCTCTGAATTCGCCCGCGTTCTGAAGCCGGAAGGTGTGTTTGCCGCCTATGATTGCGATTGGCCTCCAACGCTGCACTGGGCCGTCGAATTAGAATATAAGCAGCTTATGGATCGTTCTGAAGAGATTATTGCTGCTCATATCCCAGAGAAGGATCAAGCGAGCAAACGAAATAAGGAACAGCATTTAACTCAAATTCATAACAGTGGTCTCTTCCGTTTCTCCAAAGAAATCGTGTTCCATAACATGGAGCGCTGCGACGCAGAGCGTTATATTGGCCTGGCTATAAGCCAGGGAGGCATTCAAGCGGTCTTCAAGCTTGGCTCGAAGGCGCTGGAAGAGCAATTGCAGAGCTATCGCAGCAGTGTCGAGCGTTATTTTGCGGGAAGAACACTTGATGTCATGTTCAGCTACCGTATGCGGATAGGTGTAAAATAGAGCATTATTAGCGCTTAAATGGTGCAGGAGGCAGTCTTGTCGTGAGGACAAGGTTGCCTTCTTTTTTTATTGCTAAAATGACCGCAAAACGTATTTGCATGTATAATGCAGGTTAAGTGTGATTTATTGTAAGGAGGACTTAGCTTGTCACCTAGAAATGTAGAAAAAGATAAAATGATGCGTGAAAAAAAGATGCAGCATATTCTCGACTGTGCGCTGAAGGTTATGGCGATTAATGGTTTTCAATTAACGAGCATTCAAGATATAGCGAAAGAAGCAAAGGTTAGTGTGGGTAATGTCTATCACTACTATGCTTCGAAAGAAGAGATATTCAGCGAGGTGCTGCGCTCGGGGCAGACGAATTATGGGAAGTATGTAACCGATTTAGCGGCCATGGATATGGAACCGATCGTTAAGCTTAGGGTAATGCTTACCTCTTGGCTCTCATTGGAGACAAACTGGGCGTTTACGATTCTTATGCATACGGCAAGGTTATCCGAGTCTACTCCGCCAGACATTAAGAAGGCGATCACGGACCGTTTTACAGTAAACCTAGGCCCTGTCGCTGATATTATGAATGACGGCATACGTAGGGGAATCATCATTGATGAAGATCCCTTGCAGCTTGCTTTTTATTTTGTAAGCCTTATACAAGGCCTGACACTCCAGCGTCCGCCCGATTATGAGGTGAAGGTGGAGATGAATGTTGAGGCGATTATTCGATTATTTGAGATCAAAAAATAGCTTTTTTAGGCATGCGAAAAAAATGTTGACAAAGTTGAAATGATGCCGCAAAATAAGCAACATAACAAACCGAATGAACATTCAAATTGTAGATTGGTTTGACATATGGCGAATCGACCAGACCACTGGAGATTTAACGTTAGTTATTATACGCGTTAAGTCTTTTTATTTTACCATAATACCAAGTAATCGGGTATTAATAATGCAATATTGAATTGGAGGGGCAGCTTATGGCGGCGGAGATGCTCGTAGTACATGAACTTAATAAGACATTTGCAACACCCTCGGGAGATGTCATTGCGCTTGATCGCATTGGGCTTCAGGTGAAACAAGGGGAATTTATTACGATTATTGGACCGAGCGGCTGCGGCAAAAGCACATTGCTCAAAATTGTAGCAGGGCTCGATACCGGTTATGAAGGAACGGTATTGCTGAATGGAAAACCGATTGAAGGACCGAGCATAGAAAAAGGATTTATTTTTCAAGAACCGAGGCTATTCCCTTGGTTGACGGTGGAGAAAAATATAGCCGCAAATTTATCGCTTCGTAAGCCGGAGGTTCGTAAACGAGTAGATGAGCTCATCGAGCTTGTAAGGCTGAAGGGCTTCGAACAGTCTTATCCTCGTGAGTTATCTGGAGGCATGGCGCAGCGTGTAGCTATTGCAAGAGCGCTGCTTCGCAGTCCTGATATATTGCTGCTGGATGAGCCGTTTGGCGCATTGGATGCTTTTACTCGGTCGCATATGCAAGAGGTGCTGCTTGATATTTGGCAGAAAAACAAAACGACGATGTTGTTTGTGACACATGATTTGGATGAGGCGGTATTTCTGGGCGAGCGAGTCGTCATTATGAATCCGCGTCCGGGTCATATTCGAAAAATATTGCCGATTGATTTGCTGTATCCTCGGAAACGAGCAGGCCATGCTTTTCAAGAGATGCGGCACAAGGTGCTGGGTGAGTTTGAGAAGGTTGAGGGGCCGGAAATCGATCAAGGCGCGGATATTTAATAAACTATTTTTCACCAAAAATAAAGATCGTCGGGGAGAGAATGAAGATGAACAGATTACGCCTTCTTACGGCAGCAATTATTGTATTAGCGGTATTTATTAGCGGCTGCGCGGCTTCTGGAAATGGAAATCCAGACAAGAAAGAAACTGGCAACGCGGGCAACAAAGCAGCAAAGAGCTATGACGGAGTTACTGTAAAGATTGGATATCAGGGCAGCGGCGGCTTAATGGGCAAAGCGATTGAGGAGAAATGGTTTGAAGATGAATTTGGCAAGCTTGGCGTGAAAGTGGAGTACGCGGAATTTCAGAGCGGCCCTCCAATGACAGAGGCAATTGCTTCTAACCGTCTTGATTTCGCTGGACTTGGCAATATGCCGATTATTGCAGCACAAGCTGCGGACATTAAATTCACAGTCATTTCTCAGGCGCTCGAAGGCAAAAACAATGTCGCGATCATCGTGCCTAAAGATAGCCCGTTTCAAACGGTTGCTGACTTAAAAGGCAAGAAGGTAGCTGTTGCCAAGGGGAGCAACGCATTTAACTTCCTTTACCGCGGCCTTGAAGGTGCGGGGCTTAAAGCATCGGATTTGGAAATTATTCAACTGCAGCCGGATGAAGCGCAGCCTGCTTTTGAGACGGGGAAGGTTGATGCATGGGCGACATGGGAGCCGAACATTACGCTGAACACGCTGCAGGATAAAGCGAAGGTGCTTGCGGACGGCGAACAGCTGGGCGTGCTTTCTCCTTCCTTCAACATTGTTAGAAAACAATTTGCTGATGATTATCCTGAGCTCGTTACCCTGTATCTGAAAGTATGGAACAAAGCGCTTGCTTGGGAAAATGATAATCGTGCCGAATCAACCGAGCGTTATGCGGCAGAGCGCAAGGTGCCTGCGGCATTAATTGAAGCAATCTTCAATCGCTCCAGGACAATTAATATCCCTGTATCGGATGAAATTATTGCAGAGCAGCAAAAGACGGCAGACTTCCAGTTCGACATTAAAGTCATTCGCAAGAAAATCGACGTGTCCACCGTATTTGATAACCAATTTATTGAAGAAGCGTTGAAATAATACACTGAACAAGAGGAATGGGGCGTTTCTTATGGTTGGAGCTGGCTCAGAAAGCGCATTGCATAAGCCCATCAAAGTAATGAAGAGGCGGCCGAGGAGCCGTCTCTCTATTCAAACGGTTAATCTGCTGCTCAGTTTGCTGCTTCCAGTCGGCTTATTAGCTATCTGGCAAATTGCCGGAATGATGGGGAAGCTTAATCCAACGCTGCTGCCAACACCAGGCTTAATTGTGGAGGAATTCGTTCATTTAACTTTATCTGGTGAGCTGGTTTATCATCTCGGTATTTCAGCTCGGCGTGCGCTGCTTGGATTTTTGCTGGGCGGAGGATTAGGTTTAGCTGCGGGATTATGGGTAGGGTTCTCCTATAAGACGGAAAGGCTCATTGATCCTTCCTTGCAAATGCTTCGTACTTTGCCCCATTTGGCCGTAGCTCCGTTGTTTATTTTGTGGTTTGGCTTTGATGAGACATCTAAAGTGTTATTGATTGCAAAAGGTGCTTTTTTCCCCCTGTACGTCAATACCTTTCTTGGTATTCGTTCCGTAGATGGCAAACTGTTTGACGTTGCTCGTGTGCTGCAGTTTAGCCGCTGGCAAATGATTGCGAAGCTTGTTCTTCCGGCATCGCTTCCTAATATCTTTCTCGGCGTGCGACTTTCTATCGGCGTGGCATGGCTTGGGCTTGTTGTAGCGGAAATGATGGGTTCGAGCTCAGGGATTGGCTTTCTGATTAATGATGCGCGTTATCTCATGATTACTTCGGTTGTATTTGTAGGCATTATTATTTTTGCTGCAGTCGGTAAGCTGACGGATTCGCTTGTTAAGCTGCTTGAGAAGAGGCTGTTAAATTGGCAGGATAGCTACAAAGGAGGCAACAAGTAATGAGCGAACGAACCGCTTCGCGTGAAATGGGCGCAAAGGCAGCTGGTCGGGACTGGTTAAGCGTTATTCCAAAGCCGCTTCATGGCTGGATTGTTCCGGCTTTCATTGTGATTGTCTGGCAGGCGGTCAGCGGGCTTGGTTTGTTGTCTGAAACACTGCTGCCGGCCCCGTCAAATATTGTGAAGAGCTTTGTGTCATTGTGTGAATCGGGAGAGATGGGGAAGCATCTCGGTATTAGCATTTATCGCGCTGGTTTTGGGTTTCTACTTGGCGGAGCGCTCGGGCTGCTGCTCGGTTTATCGGCGGGTCTTGGCAAAGTGATGGAGAGGACGCTTGATCCTTCGCTGCAAATGCTGAGAACGGTGCCGCTGCTTTCCGTTATTCCATTGTTTATTTTGTGGTTCGGGATCGGAGAGTTTTCAAAGGTGCTGCTTATTGGACTTGGCGCTTTTTTTCCGGTTTATGTGAACACCTTTCTTGGTATTCGAAATACGGATGTGAAGCTGTATGAGGTTTCGCGTATTTTCCAATATACGAAGCTTCAGCAGGTAACAAAGCTTATTATACCAGCGGCCTTGCCGAATATTTTATTGGGCGTACGGCTATCGCTTGGCGCTTCATGGCTGCTGCTTGTTGTTGCAGAAATGATGGGGACGAGTGCAGGTATCGGTTATATGATTCAGGATGCAAGAGCATACTCGCAAACGGAAATTGTTTTTGTAGGCATTATTTTGTTCGCTGTATTTGGCAAGTTGTCGGATTCGGCCATTCGGCTGCTAGAAACCAAATGGCTTCGCTGGCGAGATACGTATAAAGGATGACAAAATGAATCGTTTGGAGAGGCGGTTAACGGATTATGGGGAAACGGCAGGAGCAGCTCCATCTCGGAGCATTTATTTATTATACAGGCCATCATCATGCAGGCTGGCGTCATCCGGAGTCGGGTGTTGAAGGAATGTTTGATGTGAAGTTTTATCAGAAGCTTGCGCAAACCGCGGAGCGCGGCAAGTTCGACATGCTCTTCTTCGCAGATTTGCTGTATGCCACTAATGTGGGGCAAGCGGTAGCGGGCATGCTGGAGCCTCTTACGCTATTGTCCGCATTATCGGCTGTTACGGAGAAGATTGGGCTGACTGCAACCGTCTCAACCACATACAACACCCCTTTTAATGTCGCACGAAAGTTTTCTTCGCTTGATCATATTAGCGGCGGGCGAGCAGGCTGGAATATTGTAACCTCGCAGCTTGATCTGGAAGCTCATAATTACGGGCAGCCAAAACATCCCGAGCACGGCCTGCGTTACAAGATGGCTCGTGAATTTGTGGATGCCACAACCCGCTTATGGGATAGCTGGGAGGATGGCGCGCTTGTGCTTGACCGGGTGTCGGGTCAGTTTGCCGATGAGTCTAAAGTAAGGCCAGTTGATTACAGCGGAGAATGGTACTCCACGAAAGGACCGCTGAATGTGCCGAGATCTCCTCAAGGTTATCCGGTGCTAATTCAGGCAGGCTCATCAGGTCCAGGTCAAGACTTTGCGGCCAGCATTGGCGAGGTTATATTTACGGCTCAGCAATCGCTGGAAGCGGCAAAAATCTTTTATGAGAGTGTGAACAGCAAGCTTGGAGAGTATGGGAGGGAACGCGGCAGTCTAAAAATCATGCCAGGTCTCTCCCCGATTCTTGGTGCGACGGAAGAGGAAGCGAAGCAGCGTTACCAAGAGCTGCAGGGGCTTATTCCTGCTGCGCATATTGTCGGCTTCTTATCAGGATTCCTCGGCGTAGATCTAAGCAGCTATTCGCTTGATGATCAACTGCCGGACATTCCTGATCCTGTTGAAGCATCCAACGGCATGAAGAGCCGTGTTCAGCTTATTATGGATATGGCGCGCAAAGATAAGCTGTCGATGCGAGAGCTTGGAAGCAGAATGCTAGGAGCGAGGRGACATTTGCAGTTTGTTGGTACGCCCGAACAGTTGGCTGACCTTATCGAGCTGTGGTTTGAGGACTATGGCTGCGATGGCTTCAATATCATGGCTCCGGTTCTTCCTGGAGGACTCGACGATTTTGTTCATTATGTCGTACCGATTTTGCAGCAGCGCGGACTGTTTCGTGAAGATTACACGGGAGATACCCTTCGTGACCATCTTGGACTTGAACGTCCAAGCGAAGGGCATTTCCGCAAAAAACTTCCTGTGGTACAAGAACAAGCGTAACAAGAGCTGAGAGGCAATAGTGAAAAAAACGCAAAGAAGCAAGCAGCTGGCGCCATGATTAGGCGACGGCTGCTTGCTTCTTTGCCGTTGTTACAGGGAAGGGGGGACTAAGGTTTTGTGAATATTCCGCTCTTTAATAAACACCATCGATTATAAGTAAAATATTTCATGGCAAACCTCCACCTTAAAAATAAGTGATAACGGTTCCAAGACAGCAGCCTCTATTTTATGAAAAATGAATAGGTGACATAGCCGATAGCGATAGCTACCAAACCAAATGCTGCCGTGGAGGAAAGGATACGGAAAAATATTTCCCACTTATCTCTTTTTGTGTTTCGAATGTCCTTGTCCTCATTCCCCTGCGTCTCATGATGTTCTAGATTATCTTGACGAGGCTTAATGATGGGATCACCCGCTTTCTTTATTCCTTCTCTTTGCTTTGCTTATAAACGACAAGTATAGTGCTGCGCTGATAAGTGTTGCCTGAAGTGGCTGTTTTGATCATGGAGCCGTAGCAAATATTAATGACTTGATCGTCGCTCAGTTCTGCCAAAAACTCATTTGCCCTTTTTTCAGCAAAAACAGAATCCGTATCAATAAATTCTTTTACTTGAATCATATTCGTTGTGTCCTCCCTTACCAAATAAATATACAGATAGGCACCCCGCGTCGATAGCAGAATGCCTTCTGACGTCCACCATAGCATTGCGTACTATAAGTGTCAACAGGGAGATTTAATGATCCATTTTAGACAAAGAAAATAGGGGCAGCTTCGCTAAAATAACGAAGCTGCCCCTATTCGGCTGCATGGGTTGTTTAGCTTTTTTTCCAGACGCCTCCTTGATCAGGTCTTTCTCCCATCGTCCACCATTTGGCTACATAGGTGTCCCCATTATAAGTGACATATGTCCCTCCTAAATACAAATAGAGAATAAAAAACAGTGTCTATCTTACTAATTTTTACACTGAAACTGATTTATAGAATCCTTTTTTATACTGAGCATTAATCTAGTAATCTCGTTAATTCATGTAAATAAAACTAACATATGTTTTCTTCAATTTAGTAAGGATATGAGCACAAATGAGTGAAAAGTAGAGTTATACCTCGATGGTTACGCTTTTTTGTCTACTTTAATGATTTGTTAACTTATATAACATGAAATAGACTGATGTAGAAGAAAGAGAGAATTATATCGCATAGGAGGAGTTAAACATGACACGAGTTGTAAAGAGCGAGATAGCGAAAAAGATTTTAATTCCACTGCTTGTACTTTCATTGCTTGCAGCGATGGTAGGGGTACTGACAAAAACGGATTTTGTACGCGCGGAGGAAGCGCCGCAATTGCCGACATTTGATATTCCGGCCCTATCCGCTGAACATCAAGCTTCAAGTCTTCCTAATGTTATTGTTGTTGCAACAGGAGGAACGATTGCGGGTAAAGCAAGCAATAATGATCCTACTAACTTCCAGAGCTATGCGGCTGGTACTTATAAAATGGCAGATATGGTTGCTCAGCTGCCTGGGAAAAATAAAATAGCTGATGTTTCTACCTACCAATTCGGTAACAAGGGTTCGAGCGGCTATAGTATTAGAGATCTTTATGATCTATCGCTTGCGGTAGACGAAGCTCTTAAGATTTATGATAGTGCAGTTGTAACGACGGGTACGGATACGATGGAAGAAATCGCGTATTTCCTCGATCTAACCGTTCGCAGTGAAAAACCGGTTGTTGTTACAGGCTCTATGCGTCCATGGGATGTTATTGGAACGGATGCGCCTGCTAATCTCTATCAAGCTATTAAACTAGCTGGCAGCGGTAAAACAAAATGGTTTGGAACAGTGGTCATGTTGAATGATGTCATTTATGCGGCGCGTGAAGTTACGAAGTCAAATTCACACCGTACCGATACTTTTGATGCTCCGATGTTTGGTGCACTAGGTTATGTGGATGACCCGGCTGTTCGTATTTACCGTGCTCCTGCTAGAGCGGCAAAAGCAGGCACACCAGCATGGGCTTCACCATTCGATTTGAAAACCATCTCCAAAGATAGTCTTCCGATAGTAGAAATCGTATACAGCTATCAAGAGGCGGGCGGCGGCGCTATTCGCGGCTTGGTGGAAGACGGAGCGAAGGGAATTGTAACCGCAGGAACAGGCGCTGGCGGCATTTCGTCGAAGCTAAGTGCTGCACGTTCCGCGGCCATTAAGGATAAAGGTGTCGTATTTGTATCGACAACAAGAACAGGCTCAGGCTCTATCTATGATAGCGGCAGCGGAAGTGTTATTGGCGGAGACAACTTGAATGCGGCGCATGCTCGTATGATGTTGTTGCTGTCCCTAGCATTTACAAACGATGTAAACAAGATTAGAAACTGGTTCACGACTTTTGGCACACAGGATGTAGAAATTTCAGTTGATGAAAATACGGTACTAAGCACGACGGTTGAAGAACCAATCGAAGAGCCTGTTGTAACGGAACCTGTCGTTGTTGTTCCTACACCGGAAGCAGAAGTTCCGGCTGTTACAGAAACAACGCCTGAAACAGCACCAGTGACGCCATAATTAGGGGGAGGAGTACGGTTATGACCATAAGAAGTGAATCAACTACAGCAAAGAAAGTTTTCATTCCCCTCCTCATTATGGCTCTCCTCAGTACGATACTGACTGGCTATGCCGGCTCAGTTCGTGCCGAGACTGCAGCACCTCAGCTGCCTACCTTTGATATCCCGGCATTATCCGAGGAGCATAAAGCTTCTCCATTGCCAAATGTCATTGTAGTGGCGACTGGCGGGACGATTGCTGGTAAAGCGAGTAATAATGATCCTACTAATTTCCAAAGCTATGCTGCAGGAACGTATAAAATGGCGGATATGGTAGCTCAGCTGCCTGGGAAAAATAAAATAGCGGATGTCTCTACTTATCAATTCGGCAACAAGGGCTCGAGCGGCTACAGTATGAAGGACCTGTATGATCTCTCCCTTGCGGTGGATGCTGCGCTTGAAATTTATGATAGTGCAGTTGTTACGACAGGTACGGACACGATGGAGGAAATTGCTTATTTTCTCGATCTAACTGTTCAAAGCGAGAAGCCGGTAGTTGTCAYGGGTTCAATGCGGCCTTGGGATGTCGTTGGAACGGATGCTCCGGCCAACCTGTATCAAGCAATTAAGGTGGCGGGGAGCGGCAAAACAAAGTGGTTCGGCACGGTCGTTATGCTAAACGATGTCATTCATGCGGCACGCGAAGTAACAAAGAGCAATTCGCACCGGACGGATACGTTTGAGACACCGATGTTCGGCGTGCTTGGTTACGTTGATGATGCAGCGGTACGTATGTATCGTCTGAATGCTAGGGCGCTCAAAGCTGGACTAGCGGATTGGAAAACGCCGTTTGCATTGAAAAATATTTCGAAGGACAATTTGCCTATCGTTGAAATCGTTTATAGCTACCAAGAAGCCGGCGGCGGTGCCATTCGTGCTTTAGTAGCTGATGGAGCCAAAGGGATTGTAACAGCCGGCACTGGGGCGGCTGGTATTTCGTCGAAGATGAGCGCGGCGCGGTCCGCAGCGATTAAGGATCATGGCGTTACATTCGTATCGACGACTAGAACGGGTTCTGGAACGATCACTGGCGGCGGAAACGGCATTATTGCCGGAGATAATTTAAACCCGCAGCATGCACGCATCATGCTTATGCTTTCGCTGGCATTCTCGAATGATTTTGCTACAGTGAAGAACTGGTTTGAAACGTTAGGGACACAAGATATTAAGATTGATGTGCCTGAAACGCCTGTAACTCCCACACCTACACCGACTCCAACTCCAACTCCAACTCCTCCAGTAGAAGGCGGTACAGGTGGTTCGGGTGGCAATGTGCCTAAAGGACAGGTTTCGATTGGTGCAGGCAGCGCAGGTACGCTTGGCTTGGATGATAGCGTTACTGTATCTATTCCAGCAGGAGCGACGAAGGAGCAAATGTTGCTTTCTATTGAGAAACTGACTGAAACGGGCGGCATTGTTGAGCCATCGAGCAAGCGAGTGTCTTCTATTTTTGAAATACTTAAGTCGATATCAGCTGATTTCTTCGTTCCAGTCACGCTGACCTTTAAGTTTGATACCGCTTTGATCAAGAGTGGTCAGACGGCGTCCGTATTCTATTACGATGAGGTGAAGAAGCAATGGGTAGAGATGGGCGGTACGGTAAAGGATAACTTTATTACTGTACAATCTGATCATTTTACTAAGTTTGCTGTATTCGCTGTAGACAAGAAAGTTGAAGAAGTGCCTTCTTTTACAGATATATCAAGGCACTGGGCAGAGGCCGCTATTAAAGAGGCGGTCGCATCCGGAATTGTGAAGGGATATGAAGACGGTACGTTTAAACCGAATAAAACCGTAACACGTGCGGAATTTTCCGTTATGCTGATGGGTGCGTTGAAAGCGGATGGTGCAGGCTCGGTGCTTGCCTTTGCTGATAATGATAAAATTGCGGCTTGGGCAAAAGAAGCTGTTGCACAAGCGGTCAAAGCGGACATTATTAGCGGCTATCCAGATGGGACCTTCCGTCCGGGCGCAAACATTTTGCGTATGGAAATGGTATCAATGATTGCAAGCGGTGCTGGATTAACGTTAGATCCGAATGCGACAACCAGCTTTGCTGATAACAAGGATATCCCGGCATGGGCGAAGGGTGCGGTTAGAGCAGTTAGCGATAAAGGCATCATTCAGGGACGTACGGGCAATATCTTTGCGCCAAAAGCTACAGCAACGCGGGCAGACGCGATTACGGTTATTATGAATATGCTTAAAAACAAATAATGGCTTAAACAGAAAAAGAGCGGTTTTTTAAAGGTTGATTAGAATCTTTAAGAACCGCCTTTTTTTCATACCATGCAACTTTAAACTAGAGCCCCGCTTGATATAATAGGCGCGCTGTTTCAGACGGATGAGAAAGGGGGAAGTGGTGACCGCGTCCTAGAAGCTGAGTGGGAACTGCGCTGTAAGTTTTCGGTATCGTATACACACGGTCCTGTGAACCCCAAATGATACTGACCCGTTTCTCACCCCATTGTTCGGGTTGTTGTCGGAAATGCTCATCCTTCGTTAACTGGGCGAGTGTGTCAGCCAGAGTGGCTCTAACGCGCGGGGAGCTGAGCTCGTTCAAAACATATTCCAAATAGTCCTTAGGGATTTGACCGATCCTCTCGAAGCATCCCTGCAATACAAGCTCCTTGCGCAAGGTTGCTAAGGATATATGGGGCAAAAGCATACGATTGACGATTCTACTCCTATATCTGCTGTTCGCATGGTGGAGCGCTGGCTGCAATAAATACACGGCTTGGATACGCTCTGGCATACGCTCCATGACCTTGGCTGCGAGCAATGCTCCATAGGAATGACCGATTAAAGTAACGGTTTCCGGTTGTGATGTAATAGCGGACATAATAGCCTCGACATGCCCATTTACTACGTTTACCGGATGATGGTGATAGGGTGATCGCCCGAAGCCCGGTAAATCAGCAATCCATATCTGACGATGCCGCAGCTCTGAAGCTAGCGGTATAAGACAGTCTGCACCGCTGAAGGTACCGGGCAGCAAAATAATTGGGTTGCCACTTCCAGTTTTTTCTAGCGTGGCGAGTGGACCGCGTTTGCTGCGTACGAAATTAGGATGACTTGTCGGCCTATGGGATAAACGATAATCCAAATCGGCAATCACATGCGGGAGAACCGATAAATCTACAGTGGCAGGAAGCGAATATTTTTGCTGAATATGCTGTGTAGATTGTAGAGGGAATGCTTGATTGACAATAAAGCTGAGTGATTCTTGGGGAATGCCTAGTTTGCTGCCCATACGGGAGCTTAAAATCTTGCTCAAAAGGGATACAGGGATAAAACCGATTGGAGACGGGACTCTAAGTTCCTTATTTATGAGTGTTATTAGCTGGTTCATGTTAAGGCTCGCTGCTTGTTCATCAAGTAAATAATAGGTGTTGCTGAGAGGTTGTTGCTCGTTCGCAAGGGCAGCAATGAAAGCTGCCGTATGATCGAGATGGACGAGCGGGAGCCAGTGTTTTTTGCCTCCTGGAACAGTGCCCATAAGTTTTTTTCTCGCGGCTGCTATCAAAATGCCTAACCCTCCGGTTTGCTCCGTGTTGCCGGTAGTAGAATCACCGATGACTACGCTTGGGTTAACGACGGAAAGAGGATAGCCGGTTTGTTTAGCATGCTGGCGGATGTGAACGTCTGCGTTTATTTTCATTCGCTCATAAGGAGATTCGTGCTCCAAAAGCTGCATAATGGCTGTTGCATCGTTTAAGTTCGAATCGGTCACAGGACTTTTGAAACCAACGACATGAATGAAATGCAGGGGATTTCCATTCTCGTAAAGCTCAGTAGCAAGTGAAGTTAAATGGTTAGCTGCATCAAGGAAAACCCTCTTTGCTTGTTGTTCAGTTAAAAGAATATCCATTGGTCCGCCAGCGTGTATAATGACATCCACGTTTTGTATCGCAAGGCGATCGCTTGCAGATAAGCCCAGTCCTTGCTTTGTCAAATCTCCGATTACGGCTGATAGGAGACCGGACTCCTCGTGGTTTGTTTGCTCAATAAGTTCCGCTATTCGGCTATGCGAACGCGCTAAAGCAGTAATGCGATGACCGTCGGCAGCTAGCCGTTTAATAATTTGGGAGCCGACAAAACCTGTTCCGCCCGTCATAAATACATGTGCCATTAGTAAACACTCCTCTGAAATTATTTATAGTACTAATCAGTACTAAAGTTTTTAAAAAAATTACTTTAGCATAGAAGCTAAAGCATGAAGCGATTGCTGTAGTATGGTTGGGTCTTGCTGAGCATGCTGCAGGAACAATCCGCCCTCGATCGTGGACAAAATTAAGGAAGCCATTGGTTGAGGGGGCAGTTTGCTGTTCAYTTCATTTCTAGCAATGCCCTCTGTAATAAGATGCTCGAGGATCGTTAATTGTTTTTTGAAAAATGCGCTTATCTGTTCCCGAATGGCAGTTGCCTCCATTGGTGTTTGCGTGTATAGCGTTAAAAAAGGACATCCTCCGAGGCAGTCGATATCCTGCAGAGTGAGCGTCTGCATAAGCTTCGTCAGCCTTTCCATAACAGGCAGCTCGGTTTGAGCGGCAATATGAGCTATAAGTGCTTCATGTTGATCAGTCATCCGCTCAATGATCGTGGACAATATCTCCTCTTTACTCTTGAAATAGTAATAAATATTAGTTTTGGATACTTTGCTCGCTGCAACAATATCATCCATGCTTGTGACGAGATAACCTTTGCTCAAAAACAAGTTGGACGCTGTCTTTAGCGCAATTTCGCGATTAGATGTTTTGGAGGTCGTTTTCATAATTAGTACTATACAGTACTAATTATGGGATTGTCAATTAAGCGAATTTGCGAGACGAGCTTATCATCTGACAAGTTGCTTAGCACATAAAGATCCGAATAAAGATTAACACCGGAATGGGGAACAAAGCTCCTCAAGTCCGGTTTTAATCGGTCGGAATCAACTGATCGGTTTCGCCTAAAAAATATTTGCCTTGCAGCGATTTATTAAGTGGATTCGTTAAGTTGACCACACTGACTGGCCCATAGCCATTCATCGCTTTACCGTCCTCTGTAATAGGCTTATATACCACCATATGATGAAAATACGGATCATGCCTATGCATCGAAGCGGCAAGGCGACGAATGTATATATAACTACTCCTTGGAGACGTGGCTGCCCCAAACGGCAGCTCCTTCTTTGGATAGTGCGCTGAATGTCATCACATAGCTGAGTGTGCCTTCATTCCACTGACGGAGTAAGACGCCGTGATACAGCGAACCATCAATTGTAAGATCGATAGTAACAGCGCCGGTGCTTTTCCATGAGCCGCTTGTGCTTCCGGAGATTGTGCCGTCTTTGTTGAGAGAAAGCAGTGTTGCTGGTTTTACATCAGCCGTAATGTCTTTGCCATGGTTCACGTATTTGTATTCGCCGATGATTTGCTCGGTTTTTACGCTCTCTGCGGTTTCGCCTGCATAACGATGAGGCGCGACGACAGGCCAGCCTTCCGTGTTCATAAGCATTTGATGGACTCTTATCTCGTGGCTTTCTCCGCGAGATGGAAAACGAGTGTGGAAAATAATAAACATTTTACCCGTGTCAGGATCGGTGTAAGTGGAGTTATGACCAGGTGAAGTATAACCCGTCCCAATATTAGCAATTTCTCCGTCGACATTGTCCATTTGGAAATTTCCCATGAGCTTCACGCCATAAGGCGCAATAGAAGCATCATCAAACAGCGTGCCGAAGGCGCCAAATGCGTCAATCATTTCCTTGCCCTCTGAATCGAGGAACGGGCCGTCGGGATTTTTTGAGCGTGCTACACGAATGTTGTATCCGCCTGTGGAGTCTAGTCCGCCATAGGAAAGGTATAAATAGTAATAGTCCGTTTCTTTGTTGTACATCATATAAGGCGCCTCGATGCGGCTGTGATTGTTGCCGAGCAGTCGTTTGCCGTAGCCTTGATCGGGATAGGGCAGACCTGTTTTTGGATTCATTTTCATAATAAAAATACCGCCGGAGTATGAGCCATAAACCATGCATAGAATGCCATCTTTATCATAAAACAAATTTGGATCGACTACGTTTGGATGTACTGCCGCGTCATACAACGTTCCATCCTCGCTCAAATCATTCCACATGCCCGATTTGAGGATTGTGCCCTTATTTTTATAAGGCCCTTCAACCTGATCGGCAACCGCATATCCAAGCACCGACCGAGGAGAGTCGCCTTTGCACATGCTGTAATACATATAAAATTTGCCGTCCGGCAATTGGATGACATCGCCTGCCCAGAACGTATCAGTCTCGGCCCAAGCTAGCTCCTCGCTCATCTCTGTCAGTACATCCGGTATGATGGGATTCCCTTCATAGACACTGGAGTTCAGCTGCTCCCAGGTCATGAGATCCTTCGACTTCGCCGCAGCGAGATGCGAGCCGAAAATATAGAAGGTATCACGAACTTTGATAATCGACGGATCATGAACGGAGGCGTTAGTGAATAGAGGCTCCTCCACTGTAACCGCTTCCGTTTTTGGTTGGTTTGAAGCGTCATTAGCTGCGGATGGCTGATTGCTCTCCGCTGGTGGAGCTGCATTTCCGGCGTTATTTCCGCTGCAAGCGCTCATAAATGTCATCATGCATACCGTTAACAAAATGATGGTTTGTTTTCTCAAGTAGAAAATCCTCCTAGGTTAACTTTGGGTTATTACTATAAACATTAATTGATTAATGAATATATTATATACTAGGCAATAAAAAAAGAGAAGGGCTTAGCCCTTCTCTTATTTCGTCTTAACTGGTTCTTCGAACGTCATGCCGAGCGTGTCTACAGTTACTTTTTTCATCGAAATCGGTGTTTCCGGCTTATCGCCTGGGCCAACCTTCTGATTGGCAACCTCATCGACCGCCTCGATGCCTTCGGTTACTTTTCCGAAAGCTGCGTATTCATTATCGAGTGAAGGTGCATCAGCATGCATGATGAAAAATTGCGAGCCCCCAGAATCTGGATCATTCGTACGAGCCATGGAGATAACACCGCGAGTATGCTTCAACTTGTTCTCGAAACCATTGCTGTTAAATTCGCCTGGAATGCTGTATCCTGGACCGCCGGTGCCAGTACCTTCTGGATCTCCGCCTTGAATCATAAACCCTGGAATCACGCGGTGAAAAATAACGCCATCATAGAAGCTTTTATTAATAAGAGAAATAAAATTGTTTACGGTATTAGGTGCAACCTCTGGGTAAAGCTCAAGCTTAATGATTTTGTCATTGCTAAGTTCAATCGTTACAACAGGATGCTTGTCCGAGCCAAGAAGCTCAGGACCTTCCTCAGCAGGTGCTTCAGTAGGGGGAGTTGTGCTTGTGTTGCCACTGCCTGATCCTGTTTTCTCATTACTCCCGTTTGCGCCGCAGCCTGATGCTACAATGAGCAGAGTTAGTGCAAGAAGAAGCATGATCCCAAGACGTTTGTTCTTAAACAGCATTTCAATATCCTCCTTAAATTTGCGAATGCAAATGACCTTGAGACGATCAGGTTTGCGCAGCATTCACCTTTTATATCCAACTTGTATAATATCATATTGCGTGATTTAAATGCGAATCCATTGGAGTTATCATTGTGTTGAAAGTCTCTAATAAGCTTAAGGTCTTGCGCGACAAGCGCTGATTCGCTATAATCACATTAATTCAGTCGAAGGGATTGGGTCTTATGTACACATTCCAATTGAATCAGCTTCATCATTTCACCAAGCGTTAGCACCCCTGATCAACATTCAGGGTGGGCTAGCGCTTCTCGCGTTGGCCTCCCTGCAGCATACGATGCGCGCAGGACCAAGAGGTCCTGCGCGTTTTTTTTATTCCAATAACGTAGTGAGAGGAATGATCGTGATGCAAACTGTAAAGGGAACCTATGATTATTACGGCAGGGAGCAAGCGCTTAGAAGAAAGATTCAGGAGACTCTGCGGGAAAAGTTTGAGCTATATGACTTTGATGAGATGGTGTCTACCGAGCTGACTGATCTTGCTTTCTTGACATCCAAATATGCAGGCGGCGATGAGATTGTTAAGGAAATGTACCAGCTTACAGATCAGCGAAAACGACGATTAGGCTTGCGCTATGATTTGACGATCCCTTTTGCCAAGGTGATGGCATTAAATCCGAGTATTGAATTGCCTTTCAAGCGATATGAAATGGGGAAGGTGTTCCGTGACGGTCCCGTTAAACGCGGGCGGCTGCGAGAATTTTTGCAATGTGATGTGGATGTTGTTGGGGTGAAGGGGCCGGAAGCTGAGGTGGAATTGATGCAGCTGGCTGTCGATGTGTTTCGCACCCTGGAGCTCGATATCCAATTAAAATGGAATAATAGGCGGTTTCTTGGCGAAATGCTTGCAGCAATTGGCGTCAAGGGGGCGGATTCGTTGTCGGTTATGCTGACTTTGGATAAGCTCGCAAAAATCGGAATAGACAGTGTGAAGGCGGAGCTTGCTGAGAAGGGTTTGGCTGGCGGGGTCATTGCTGCGATTTTAGAGTTGATTGAGCTGGAGGAGCCTACACTAGAGACGTTGATAGATAAATATGACCTGCAATATAGTGATGGGGCGCAGGAAGTAATCGAGGTTCGTGATATTTTGCGCAAGCTTGGATTAGAGTCTGTTTGTGTGTTTGACCCTTTTCTCTCACGCGGGTTATCTTTCTACACAGGTACGGTTTATGAAATATTTGATGCTTCGAACGGCTTCGCATCGAGCCTTGGCGGCGGCGGTCGGTATGATGCCATTATTGGACAGCTTATAGGCAGGGATGATGCTGAGTACGCAGCGGTCGGCTTGTCGTTTGGAATGGAGTCAATTATGGCTTTGCTTGAAGAACGTTACGCAGCTGCAGCGAAGGCTTCGGTTAACGTAGTGCTCATTCCCGTAAGCGTAACGGCGGCAGAACTGCTGCAAACCGCAGCGGATTTGCGTGCGAGCGGCATTCGAGTGAAGCTCGATTCTAGCGGACGAAAGCTGAAAAATATACTTGCTTCGGTAGCGAACAGCGGTATACGTTACGCTCTTCTGGTGGGAGAGGCGGAATGGAAGGCAGGCTTAGTACGCTTGAAGGATATGGAGAAGCGGGTCGAAAGGGAAATGAGCGTCGATGAAGCTATTTATATTTTAGAAAAGGTAAGTGGATAAGGATCAATAAGTTAAAAAAGTTTTATATTGGAGCAGCCAAGTTGTACTCGTCTTCTTTAACTTGGCTGCCCGTCATGAGACATTACGAGAGCTAGAGGATTAGTCGTTATAGGAAAGGGAATAGGATGCTGATCAACTTGCGTCGTTTGGTGCGATCCTTTGCTGGGAGCGATGCGGCGGCGATATGCTGCTCGGGGTATTGCAGTGCGTCCATGCTTGCGGTTAGCTGAGTCAGAACGAGCCTAAGCTCGTCGAGCTCCTGCCGGTGGCTCAGCAGCTGGTAAGTGACGACTTCATCCGCTTTCTGGGATAGGGAAGCTTCCAAACGGCTCAGTCGATGGAGCAGTTCCTCGCGATCCTCGTATACAGGTGCGGATGCCTGTAGATCTTGCGGAACGGGAGAAAGGTTAATGTCTTGCAGGCTGCCCCCTTCCTCCAATTCTTGCTTAATCAGCTGCAGGTTGTGAAGAGCCGTCTCATCAAAGGTATAGTGACCGAGCGTATCCTTGCCGAAAGAAGAGGGGAACTGGGATATCCAACGTCTGACTGTTGTTTCACTGACAGCAAGAAGCTGAGCGGCTTCTTTGGTTTTTAACAACGCCATTGTCATCACCTCGCTTATTAATTACTAGAGTTATTCGTGCCGAAAACATGCTCTCCTGCACGGCTGACAAAGGTAGTGGTTAATCGCTAAAAGAAGTGATCATCCGATTGTTTTTTCATGCTCGCAGCAGTAACGCGAATATTGCGGCAATTAAAAAAGAAGCTTTCTTATCCACGCTCTGAGTGGGGAAGAAGGCTTCTTTATTTGCGGGATATATTAACTGAAGCGCTTAAGACCTAAACAGAACTTTACAGCAGCTTCTGTACATATCGTTCGATTTTCTCAGGCGTATCCTTTGATCCGAAGCGCTTTAATACCTTGCCGTTCTGGTCGACAAGAAATTTGGTGAAATTCCATTTGATCGACCTTGTGCCGAGGAAGCCGCGCGCTTCATTCGTCAAGTGCTGGAATAAAGGGTGCGCAGTGCTGCCGTTTACATCCACTTTGGAGAATAAAGGGAACGATACTCCGAAATTGATTTCGCACGCTTCTGCAACCTTGCTGTCGTCGCTAAGCTCTTGATTGGCGAATTGCGATGAGGGGAAGCCTAGTACAGAAAAGCCTTGTTTATTGTAGGTGTCATGAAGTTTTTGAAGACCTTTGAATTGCGGGGCGAAGCCGCATTTGGTAGCTGTATTCACGATGAGCATGACCTTGCCTTTATAAGGGGCTAGAGTCTGATTTTCGCCTCTAATGGTCTTTACTTCAATATTGTATAAGGACATAGGAACAACCTCCATCAACCGATTTTATATTTTTTATAATTTAATTGTACTCAATCTATATAGAGGTGTCAAATGAAATAAATAGAGGTGAGTTAGCTTGTGCCCAGAGGCTGTTTTTATTGGTCTGTAAATGAATAAGAGGCCGCCCCTATTTGCTAGGGACAGCCTCTGGCTTGCTTTTAATAAAGAACTTTATATGCACCCGACTGAAGTAGCAGGGCTCCTGCTGCGGCTTCGTTATCAGTGTCAGCCACTAGCAAGTAGTAGCCTTGATCGATAGCTTCTTTGCACGGTTCGATGAATTTGTCTTCTATGCCAATATCATGGAGCACGTCTTTAGTATCAGGCTCATTATCGAGCTTCACGGCGCCTGCGGCTATGCCGGTAGGGCCGCCGTTTAGGCCAGTGCTTCCAGAGGTATAACCTGAACCTGCTGCAAATGGAGCGGCGCTAAGCGGAGTGATTGTTCCGGATTGGTTCACCTCTTGCGCTTCTCGAATTTCATAAACTTCCTCAATAGGGATGCTTGAATCGGAAACAAGAAGCGGAGCCGATTCCTTGTTCTTCAGAACAATTCTAAGATTATGTCTATTTGTTCTCGCTGCTTGAAACCGTTTGATCGCTTCCAAGACACCTTCTTCTTTGTCAAATACTCCAATGGCTGTCGTCATAGGGGAGTTCTCCTCTCGTATCTAAGCTAGAATGAGGTTACATCTACTTATACCCTGCATTCCTTGCTTTGAATCGAGAGGCTGGATTAGCGAGCTGCAAGTGCTGAAGCTTCGCTAATTTCGTTAATTTCATCTATTGTTAGCTTAAAACGCATAGCTTTCACGTTTTGCTCGGCGTGGTGAATTTTTGATGCTCCGGGAATCGCGAATACAGTATCTCCATGAGCGTGGATGAGCCAATTTAACGCGATTTGTGTTGCGGTAGCCTCATAACGAGCAGCTACCTGCTCAAGCGAATCAATAAGCGGCTTAGAGCGTTTTAGGCCGTTTGTTTGAAAAGCGGAGCTCCATTTGCGCGGGCCGCTAATTGCTTTGATCAAAGAAGGATCATGATGAAACTTCCCGCTTAATATACCCTGTTCAAGTGGAGAATAAGCAATGATTGCACAACCAAGTTCTTGCGCCGTCTGGAGAATGCCATTTTTCTCGATGCGGCGGTCAAGTAGGCTGTATTTTACTTGATTGGAGGCGAGCTGCAAGCCATGCTCTCGCAGAACGCGATCGGCCTCGCGCATTTGTTTAGCGGAGAAATTGCTTACACCTATATTTTTGATTTTTCCGGCAGCGGCCAGCTTCGCCATTTCCTTCATCTCACTGCTCACTGAAGAGAAGGAGAAGGGCTGATGGACTTGATAAAGGTCGATTGTACGCCCCTCAAGCTGTTTAATTCTCACATCAATTGTACGGCCAATGTTGCTGGCGGTACGCATTGCCGGCCACCACTTGGTCGCAATATAGACCTTATCCTCTGCTGGCAGGGCTTCGCGCAAAGCGCTGGCGAGCAGCTGCTCGGATTGGCCGTTTCCGTAAATTTCAGCGGTGTCAAACCAGTTAATGCCGCCTTCGTAGCTTGTTTTTACGATATCATTAATGATTTCGCCCTTCAGAGCGGGCCAAAACTTTCCGACGAGCCCTTTGCCATTACTGAATTGCCAGCAGCCAAGGCCAAGCGGAGATAACTGCAAACTCGTTTGGCCAAATGGCCTAACCGTAGATGATGTCATAGCTTGCTCCCTTCAGAACTTCAGAATAAGTAATGGGCAGCTGTCTTTTTCCGTTATGCTCTAGCTGATCCTTGCTGTATTCGGTCTAGGAACTGATGCATTTGTTCCAGCAATGCAGCACCTTCTTCAGGTGTGCCGTCAAGCTTGCGTGCGAGCTGATGAGGAATATCGACGGCTTGTTCCTTTAATGCTCGGCCTTGCGCTGTGAGTTCCACCAATACGCTGCGTTCATCGTTGCGGTCACGCGTACGCGTAATATGTCCTGCAGCTTCCAGCTTCTTAAGAAGCGGGGTCAACGTGCCTGAGTCGAGATAAAGCTTATTGCCAAGCGCGGTTACCGTAACATGGTCCTGCTCCCATAGGGCGAGCATTGTAACGTATTGCGTGTAGGTAAGGTCGATCTTCTCGAGCATTGGGCGATAAAGCTTAGTGATCTCGCGAGAGCAGGCATAAAAAGCGAAGCATATTTGATTGTCCAGTTTTAAAATTTCGTTGCTGTCCATGTTGTTGTCCTCCGTGGGAAGGTGAATTTGTTTGTTTAAAAGGCAATGAGCTAATGTTCTAAGTTTAACAAAATTAAATTGTGATAAATATAATATAGAGGAATGGACAATACACTGTCAATGCGCACAGCGACTCCTTATATTGTAGAGGGAGGACGAAGTGTGCTATAGTTACAGCGTTTATTTAATGGAGGAGTGAGAGCGATGTCTTATACTGCTAATGAGGTTGCAGAATGGATGCTGAACGAATTGAAGGAAAAAGGGATTTTGCATCAAAGCGCCGCAGTTGAGCATATAAAAAGCCATTTTGGCGAATCGTTTATATATGTGAATGAGCACGGCAACGCTTCAATCGACAAAGAAGTGAAAAAAATGTTCCGTAAGCTTCATAAGGGAAAGGCCGCTTGGGAGAGAGACGGTTTCTTCTGGGGCTGGAGCTAAACCGCATATTATTGTAGTGGGAAGCTGGGCGTTAAAGCCATAACGTCCATTTCTCATGAACAACTTGACAAAGGTAACTGTAATCATTAAACTTACAGTATGGAAGTCACCAATAGGACGTAGCTTAATCATAAAAGAAGCGTCTACTTTTTTAAAGCAAGTGTACCAAAAAAAGTTACAGTTAACGGGGTATTCTTACTATTAGGGATAGGTGGTGTTTGGAGATGAAATTCAACATAAGCGATTGGGTACAAGGTAAAACAAAAGATGGCGAGCTCATTCATGGTTTTGTCGAAACCATCGATATTTTGCAAGGATTTGTAACCGTGAGCGTTGTAAAGTCGGATAACGTAGAGGTTATAGGGAAAACTGTAGCCGTTCGTTCATCATGGCTCAAAAACGTATCCGAAATTACTATAAATGATGCGCAGGTTTTTCAAAATGCAATTGACTTAGCTTTAGATACATGGGACGAGGCTTGGTTTATGGAGCTGACCAATACGAAGAAAGCTAGCGAAGAAGCAGCTGAGGCTGGAGAGCGTTCGAAGGTATATTCATTTCCAGTCAATCGACTTGGTCAATCTGCTTAATCGAGCAGGTTTGCCTCCTATCACATCATAGCACCAACGAAAAAAAAGGATGATGCCATGCGTGCCGCTGGTGTCATCCTTTTTTTGTATACCCGTGAAGCGGCATATAGCCATTTTGCCGCTGGGAGCATTACTTAAGCTGTAGTCCGATTCCAAGCGCTTGCGCTCGCTGGATGAAATAATCGGCTATCGCCATATCAAACACGGCCATACCCATCGGACAAAATAATATAGGCTCCGAATCGGAGATGCTGGCAAGCGCTTCGCGGCATATCACATCGGTTAGGGAGCTGGTTTGTGCTTCAGTTAAGCCGCACTCAAGATGGAGCAGCTCAATGTCAGTATTTTCGCGGCAAACCTCTACCCAATCGTCGACGATAATCGCGTTAATGCCGCTTATAGCTGCTGTTGTATAATCCCGTAAAGAAACATCGAGCAGAAGAGTGCCTTCAGCGGGAGGAGTATCGATATAACGCTGAGAGCTTACTGTGCAATTAATAATGAGATTGCACTCGTTATATAACTGCTGCCAGCTGCTGGCGAGACGCGTACAGTGGCGCAGTGCAGCGTCCACAGCAGCGAGGTCAGGGTTATCCAGCTCGCATCCGCGTATATCATACACCTGTATATCCTCTAAATGCTCTCCGAATAGGCGGCAGCACATATCATAATGAAGCCGGCCTACAGGTCCGAAGCCGATGATTCCAATCTTTAAGCTTTTTGATGCGGTGCGTGTTTTTAGATAATGGCGGATGAATAAACCGCTGACTGCAGCTGTCCGGGCAGCACTCGGCAGCGAGGTGCCCAGCATGGCGTAAGGAATGCCTGTTTCTGCGTTGTTGAGCAGTGTGACGCTGTGTGCCCTTGGCAAACCGGCGTCGATATTGCCTGGGAAGCTGGCGATCCACTTCATACCGGCAGTCTTTACCGACCCGCCGATGTAAGCAGGCATAGCTATGATGCGATTAGCTGGATTGCGATAACGCAGGTAGGGCTTTATCGGCTGTGCATAATCGCCTGAATCGATAATTTGCACCGCAACCTCTATGCTGTCAACAAGCTCTTCCCAGTGCAATCCGATAGTGCGAATATGTTCATCGCCGAGATATAGCACGGTCATGTTCCTCTCGTTTTTGGATTAGGGAGTGTGCTAAATTTCAGAGCGGATTCAGCCGAATTGCTGCTTTACCCACTCATCGTTGAATACGGTATCCATGTATCGCTCTCCGCGATCATGTATAATAACGACGCATATGGCATCATCGGGCAGCTCGTGCTCGATCGATTTTAAGGCATGGATAATCGCGCCAGAGGAAGGTCCTGCCAAAATCGATTCCTGCGCAACGAGCAGTCTGCAGCCATCGACCATATCTTTATCGGCTACCTTTATAGATTGATCCATAAACCTCGTCTGGGCAAAGGGCGGTATGATACCTGTTCCAAGTCCCGGGAAGCGGCGGTTGCCGTTCAAACCTCCGAAAATAACGCTGCCTGCCGCATCGACAGCTACCACTTTCGTGGATAGCTTATGCTCGCGCACATATTGCGAGCAGCCTAACATGGTGCCGCAGGTGCTGACGCCGCCGACAATAAAATCGACATGGCCCAGCTCTTCAACAATTTCGTGCATCGTACCCTCATAGTGAGACAAATAGTTGTTTTTATTCGCATATTGATTCGGCCAGAAGCTATTGGGAATGCGCTCTAATAATTGCTGTACTCGATTTAACCTTGCGGGCAGAAACTCACCTGTCACAATATCAGGCTCTTCAACCAGTTCGATCTCTGCGCCATAAGCACGCATGATGCGGATATTTTGCTGCGCCGCCTTCGGATCAATGACGCTTACGAATTTCATGCCGAGGTAGGAGCTGATGGCAGCGAGACTAATCGCCATATTCCCTGAGCTGGACTCAATGATGACGGAGCCGGGCCCGATCAAGCCTTCATCCCATGCTTTATTAATAATACGGGCGGCGGATCGGTCTTTGGCGCTGCCTCCTGGGTTTAGCAATTCAAGCTTTGCGAATACTTTAATGCCGCGATCGTTCGCAAACAGCTTCGAGAGCTGAACGAGCGGCGTATTCCCGATGATGGACAACAAATTTCTCTCCAAAGGCTAACACCCCTTAAAAATAAATTTTTTTGGATTTCACCGTCCCGCGTTCAAGTTGTTCATTTTCCGCTGCGCGTGTTACCGAAATGCCCTCAAGCATGCGATTTTGAATCATTTGTCCAATGTCCCCAATTTTATGCTCGATAGCATGCTTAATATGGACAAGCATTTCATCTTTCAGCGATTTGCTTTGAATATGAACAAGCAGCTTATTCTCACGGAGTCTTACTCGAAGCTGTGCGTCATGGATGTATTGGTGTACGACACTTTCGATATCGTATAGGCTGATTTTTTCCCCATGCTTCAGATCCGTGCCGATTCGCTTGGAGATACAGCTGAAGCATTGCCGCTGCTTGCCGTCTATGCAGATGGTTTGAAAATCACGCACGACGTCGTAGGTGACGTACCTCATAGCTGGGAACAATGAACGTACAAAAGAGGTTAATGCGAGAACGGCTTCGTTCTCTTTCAGCGGTTCAAAGCTGTCGTCGATTTGCTCTGCCGGTATTGCCTCGGCATAAATGTCATCAGCGATGACATATAGCCCAAGCTCATGTGAATAGGAGGCGATTGCTCCAACTTCAATCGAGCCATACGTGTCTAAAATATGCTGCGGCTCGATTCCAAACCGTTCGGCCATGTTGTGCTGCCACTGGAGCGGGGCGATTTCGCCGACCACTATTATTTTTTTGATGCCAAACTGCTTCGGTTCCTTCGCGTGAGAGACGATAGCATCCAAAATCGACGGCATCGTATAAAGAAGCTCTGGTCGATAGGATTCCAGCCTCGCAATATGCTCTTCAATCGGGAGTGAGAACGACAGGGAATCCGCCTCCAAGCCAAGCCGCTCAAAGATGGTCAGCGCTGTGTTTGCTGCATGCCCTGTACCCATGTCGGCTAATGCTCTGCGAATAGGGACGGGAGGCTCAGCGGCAGTACTGGCTGCACTGGCGCTGGTGGTCAGCCAATCCTGAAAGCAGGCTGTTTTTGCATCGATATAACTCTCGTCATCTTCCTTTGAATAATAAATCGCTTTGCGAACGCCTGATGAAGTGCCTGAGGTTTTGTAAACGGACAAACCTTCCTCTTCTCGAGCTCTCCCCGTAAAATAATGCTGCTCCAAAATGTCCGACGTGATGAGCGGAAGATCAGACAACTGGCAAACTTGCGGATCTATTCCATCCTGTTGAAGAAGGGTGTTGTACCAGGGGTGATGCTGGACGATTCGCTTGATATGCGGATGAAGCAAAGCTAGTGGTGACATTTGGTGTTGAGCCTCCTGTAGGACAAATATCTCGAATGAATGCGTTAATTAAGCATATGTCGTTTGCGCCTCTAGGTTCTGATTATGGGGACAAACGCCTACATCCATTTCGTTCAAGCTTCGTATGCTAATAAGAGTGAATCATGAGGCAGTAGTATATTGTGAGAGAGAGGGTGGCTGCTATATCGTTTATGAAAAAACATCGTCGTACGGTTGCGGATAAGTGGGCCAAATCGGAAGTGATGAGACGTGACTCGGTGTTAAAGAATCATTTGCCGGAAGCGGAGATGATGACAAGGAAGAGCCTGCTTAAAATGTTAAAACAGTGGGGGATGGTGTATGTAAAGCCGATCAGAGGTGGACAGGGGAGAGGTGTGATGAGGGTAGAGCTTGACGAGGAGGGCTTTCGGCCCTATTCGTACCAGCTTGGAGAAAAAAGGTTGGCTTTTTTCACCTATAAAGCGGCTTATCGGTCTATTTTGAGAGATTCGAAAAGGAAGGCTTACCTAGTGCAAAAAGGGATTCGCTTGCTGAGGCATAAGGGGCGTCCATTTGATATAAGGCTCGTGGTGCAGCAGTCGCCGCACGGGGTTTGGGAGGCGACGGGAACTTTGGGCAGAGTAGCTCATCCTCGGAAAATTGTAACGAATGGCAGTCAGGGAGGAACGATTTATCCAACAGGGTATTTGCTGAGGCGTTATATGAGTGCGCCAGTGAGGCGGCGTATGTTGAATGGGATGGATAAGCTTGGCGTTCTCACCGCAATGAAGCTCCACCAGACGTATCCCGGCATTAAGGAATTAGGTGTCGATCTTGCGCTTGATCGCGAGCTTAAGCCATGGATACTTGAAGTTAATACGCTGCCTGATCCATGCCCGTTCTTACTGCTTGATGACCAATCGATGCTTCGGAAAATCGTACGCTACGGCAAGGCATACGGAAAAACCTACAAGCTGAACTGTAAAAAGGCGAAGCGCGGGGTTAGGTAGAGCGTTGCGGGTGGGCAAGCTCGACTAACCGCTTTAAGGGCGCGGATGCTCTAACAGCACATAAGTGCCAGAGTTAGCACCTAATAAGCACATATATATGCATATTAGGTGCAATTGGCATAAGATCAGCTCGAAATCTTGCTGGTAAGCACAAATATGCCCTTACAGCGTGGAAAGTAATACGAGTCGAGTGCTCAAGTTTGCACTTAGTCTGTCATGAACATCAACTGCATCGAAAATGCGGTGCGGAAGCGAAGGCTCTCCACGGGATCTCGCAAATCGCGGCCGGTGAGCCTTTCGCATTTTTCGAGGCGATAGGTGACGGTGTTGCGATGCACGAACAGCTGCTTTGCCGTTTCGGCAAGCTGACAATGCGTATCGTAGAAGGTGCTGAGCGTTTTCATTAAATCGCTGCGCTCCTTGCCTTCAATGCTTAATAAATCCTTGAACGTCTCCTCGTAATATTCCTTGAGCTCCTCCTTTGGGATCATCCGCAGCAAGTTGCTGAAATCTTTGGCGCGGTAAGGTTGGACAAACTGCTTCTTTCGCGCGTCGTAACCTGTTTGCAGCGCTTCGATCGCTTCCTTATAGGATAAAGGGACTTGTGTAAGCTGTGATACCGGATTCCCGATGCCAATCGAGATGGGGATGCCGTGCTGCTCGCTTAGGCAAAGCACCATTTGCTTCAGCTGCCCTAAAAACTTATCTTCGGTGCCTTTGGCAGCATCTTGATTTGCCTTAAGTGCGATAAGGAAGCAGAAGTATTCGTTTTTCGTAAAAAGTACAAAACGCAAATCAAGCTTCGAAAACTCGCTTTTCAGTACATTGTAATGGCGGTCGCGCTCAGATATAAAGCGGCCATCAGATTCGAGTGCGCTTGGCGGACGAAAAGAATCAAAAGAGGTATCGCGCTTAGCGACAATGCTGACGTAAACGGGATGATTCAACAAATCATAGTTTTTGCTGCGATGAATAAGCTCTTGCTCAGAGGTAATGAGGCCGTCAACAAAGTCGGAGAAAAACTCATTTTTATAACGCCGCGACCGCTCTTTGACCGCTTGCTTCTTGATAAGCTCGAGTCCGATGACGTTGGCGGCTTGTTCCATTGCATGTTTCGTTAAGTTGCTGAAGTGTTTGCTGCTGTCGCTCGTCAAAGCGACCAACAATCCTTCTAGCTGAAAGGTAACAATCGGGTACAGCTCAACAGCTGTAAAAGGTGCGCCAATGAAAGTTGGAGAAGTAAATGGGATGCTATAAGAGCTGTGCAGCGAGGGTGAGATCAGCTCTGCTTGAAGATCGGACGACAATGCAAGATACAAATCCGTTGTCATAGCGTTTGAACGATGTAGAAGTCCGCCTTGTGGATTGATCAGCATAACCGGGGAGTCGATAAGTAGCGACAACGCTTCGATGACGTCGACGGTGCTTTTGCCCTGCATAATCATTTGTGAAAACTGTTTATGTGTCGTCAATGCATAATGCAGCTCATCCGTGCGCTTCTCCAAAATATGGCTAAGCGAGTCATTGCATATATCACCCAGCGAATGTGCCAGAGACAGCTCGATAATCGGGAAATGAAGCTTTTCCGCACACTGAAGCACATCGCTTGGCACCTCCTGCAAAAAACGTTTGGTCTTAATCGCTAGACCGGCACATCCGAACTCAGCCATGCTTTTGACGAGTGAGAGCAGAGCCTCTGGTTGATCCTTCATCGCATAACCGGTCGTGAGAAGCAATTCCTGCGGTTTCAAATAGTTAATAATATCTGGAGCGTCCATGATGTTGACCGATTGGACGCTATTTGTCATGCCGTCATGTCCGGCAAGTATTTTTGCATTCGCATATACCGGGAGAGATAAGAGTTCTTTTAGGAGCATAACCACACCGCCAATGCTTTTTATGTTAGATTATATGACACAATATATCATCTATGCAGCGGGGTGTAAATATATGATTGTGCGGATTATGCAAGGAACATGGGATATTTTTAGCTACTATGCACAATGACAATGACATGGATTCGGATTATGATGTAGCTACAAAACAATTTTGTGTTATATAACCTGACAACAACAAGGGATTGGGGTTGGTACAAATGAAATTAGTGGTGAATCAGGTTGGGAAAAGCTTTGGAAGCAGAACGATTTTGAAAAATGTAGATCTTACAGTTAACTCGCATGAGTTTATTTGCATACTTGGCCATAGCGGATGCGGCAAATCGACGCTGTTAAATATGATTGCGGGTTACCTTCTGCCTGATGATGGTGCGATTACCGTAGATGGAGAAGAAATTAAGGGGCCTTCCAAGTCGAGAGGAATGGTATTTCAGGATCATGCCTTATTCCCTTGGATGACCATAAAGGACAACATTGCCTTCGGCCCAGAAGTGCAGAAGATGCCAAAAGCACAGGCGAAGGAAACCGCAATGGAGTTTCTGAAGCTGGTAGGGCTGGAACAATACGCCGGACATTATCCTGGTGAATTGTCGGGGGGTATGAAGCAGCGGGTAGGCATTGCAAGGGCGCTTGCGAGCAAGCCGGACATTTTGCTAATGGATGAGCCGTTTGGCGCACTGGACGTACTGACGCGAGAGACGATGCGAGTAGAGCTGCAAAAGATTTGCAGTCAGCTCAAACCAACAATCCTGTTCGTGACACACAGCATAAGCGAAGCGGTTTATCTCGCGGATCGTGTTGTCGTGATGAAGCATGGTGAAATTGCAGAAATTTTCGAGGTCGGAATTAAACATCCGCGATCTTCCCATTCTGCTGGTTTTGGCGAAATGATGAGCCGCATTGAACGGGTTCTTATGGATGAGGAGCATCTGGAGCTAGCGCAAGCAAAGGTGGGGTCATAATGAACGGAGCCAAATTATCTACCGTGAAGGACACAGGAAGCATGCAGGCCTCACGGACGGGGACGACGGTAATAAGCAAGCAGACGCGAGGCAAACGGCCATCGGCAATGAATCAGTTTTTTCAGAAATATAACATCCTCCCATCCATAATGTTTTTCGTTTTTTGGGAGCTGTTCTCTAGAGTGAATGAAACGGCAAAGTTTTTTAATCCGAACTTTCTTCCTGCACCGACCATGCTGCTATCGGAGGGCTGGGAGCTCGCGAAGACGGGGATTATTACAGACAGCTTGATCTCTAGTACGATTCGAATTGCGCTTGGCTTTGTTATCGGAAGTGCGGTGGCGGTAGGGGTTGGCGTCATCATGAGCAAGTTCAAAACGGTTGAACGATGGTTTTCACCCATTCTCAACTTAGTTGGCCCGATTCCGACCTTGGCGCTGCTGCCCTTGTTTATTATCTGGTTCGGGATCGGCGAGTTTCCGAAGGTTCTGCTTATTGCGTGGACAACGTTTATCCCGGTGCTGGTGTATACGCTGGACGGATTTAAGTCGGTGCCTTCCACGCTGATCCGATCTGCGCTCAGCTTGGGTGCGACGGAGCGGCAAATTTTCACGAGAGTGATGCTGCCGTCAGCCATTCCGAATTTCCTCGTTGGCGCGCAGGTGAGTCTGGGCTTATCCTTCTCGGCGCTCATCGTCTCCGAGATGATGGGGGCCAAATCAGGGCTTGGCTACATCATCGTAGATGCGAGAAATTATTTTAAAATATCGAATATGTTCATTGCCATCATTCTGATTGGCCTAGAATATAGCTTGTTTTCTTACCTGCTGAAGCTGGTTGAGAAGAGGGTAATGGCTTGGCGTAAAGGCGGACTTCGAGATGCCATCGAGAAGTAACGCTACATACGAAGCTGAAGCAGTACAACTAAAAAGAGATAAGTGGAGGGAATACCAATGAAAAAATCGGGAAAATGGTTTAAATCTGCAATTGTCCTTACGTCGTTAACTTTTGTGCTTGCTGCGTGCGGCGGCAACGAGAAGGCGCCAGCAAATGCAAATGCAAATGCGCCGGCATCCACTGAGCTTGAGATGAAAGATCTAACGCTAGTTGGTGTTCGTGATGCACAAATCTCATCGCAGCAAATTATTGCCGACAAGCTTGGTTATTTCAAGGAAGAAGGGCTTAATGTAACGAGTCAACTGATCGAGAGCGGGCCGGATATCGGACCGATGGTTGCCGGCGGCAGCGCACCTGTAAGTATTCAAACGAACTTTATGGATATTATTTTGAAATCAACAGACATTCCGGTCAAAATCATTGCGCCGCTCGCACAAATTGCTGGCACGCAAGCGGTTGTAGGTTCAAGCAAGCTTGAGTTGAAGAGCGCGAAGGACCTTGAAGGCAAAACGATAGGTATTCCAAGCGGTGCTGACGTTACGATTGCAATCAATAACATGGCTAAAGAGCTTGGTGTAGATGCAAGCAAAATCAAATATGTAAATCTTGCACCTAGCGACGCGGTTGTCGCTTTGGAGAAGGGTGACATCGATGCACTGGCTGCTTGGGAGCCGTTCATTACGAAGGCGATTCAAGGCGGCGGCAAGTTCCTCTTCAGCGGCACGAAGAGCGAGCTTCCTGACAAGCAAGGTGATGTGAATTGGATGAGCGTGCATACGACGATCCAAGTTTCCGATGATTTCCTTAAGAAAAACCCGAACACTTTAAAAGCTGTCCTGCGCGCTTTGAAGAAAGCGACGGATTATATCAATGACAACCGTGAGGAAGCGATTAAAACATTAGCGCCTGAGCTGCACCTTAGTGAGGAAGAGCTGACTCAAATCATGTCACGGAATGTGTATTCGATGGAAGTCAGCGATACTTATGTGTTTGGAAGCAATGGGCCTGCTGTCGGCGAGTATCTGAAATCAGTTGGCAACATCAAATCGATTCCTGCTTCAGCTTCCTATCATGATCTGAGCCTGCTGAAAGAGGTAGATGCAAGCTTGATAGTTACGGAACTGAAATAGAAGTAGAACTGAAATAGAAATAGAGTGCGGCTAAAACATGCTCATCTCCATAAGGAGATTTGTTTTACACAAATAGGTAGTTAATAGGGCCGCGGACCTCGTTGTCCGTGGTCTATTTCATTAGCAGCGCAGCTGCTTCGCGATTTGGCAGATTCGGCTCATAAACGGCATAAAAGTGACTGGGCAATGAAAGGCGGAGGGTGAGATGGTCGGTCGAGAGAAGCTGGATGTATTGATCAAAAACGGCAGCGTCGTATTGAAGGATGAAGTGCGAATGCTGGGCATAGGAATCAAAGCGGGACGTATTGTTGTGCTTGGCGAGAATCTCGATGATATAGAGGCGAATTTGGTAGTGGATGCAGCGGGCTTAACCATTATGGCTGGCATGATTGATGTACACGTCCATTTGAATGAGCCGGGCTTGGGAGAGTGGGAAGGCTTTGAGAAGGGGTCCGCTGCTCTCGCGGCTGGCGGCTGTACCACCTATATTGATATGCCGCTAAATGGCATCCCACCTACAGTCACTGTGGATGGTATGCACCAGAAGCTGGCGGCTGCAGAGGGGCGGTCCTATGTGGATTATGCTATCTGGGGCGGTTTGGTGCCTGGCAAGCTGCATGAGCTTGCGCCTTTGGATGAAGCCGGAGTGGTTGGTTTTAAAGCATTCATGTCATCGCCGGGTGATCCGAGTGAGGATGCGTTTCGAGAGGTGGATGATTATACGCTGTTCGAAGGCATGAAGATCATCGCGGGTCTCGGCAAGGTGCTAGCCCTTCATGCCGAAAGCGAGCCGATTGTTGCTAAGCTTGGTCAAGCGATGCGGGCGGAAGGACGATTGACGCCTGCTGACTATGTGGCCTCGCGGCCTATTATTGCTGAGCTGGAGGCTATCAATCGGGCACTCTTTTATGCGGAGCAAACGGGCTGTGCGCTTCATTTTGTTCATATTAGCAGCGAGGCGGGCATTAATCTGATTACGGCTGCGCGTGAGCGCGGGATGAACGTTACGGTTGAAACCTGTCCGCATTATTTAGCTTTAACAGCGGCTGATTTGGATCGTAAGGGAGCGGTGGCAAAATGCTCTCCGCCGCTGCGAGATGCCAAGGAGCGGGCGAAGCTGTGGAATGCCGTTGCCGAAGGGCGAGTGGATATGATTTCGTCGGATCATTCGCCTTGTCCAGCCTCGATGAAGGAGGCGGACAACTTCTTTGATGCTTGGGGCGGTATCGCAGGAGCGCAAAGCTCGGTAGAGCTCATTGTGGGAGAAGGCCATGTGAAGCGGGGGCTGCCGCTCACGCTGATCAGCGAGCTGCTGGCAAGCGGGCCGGCAAGACGATTTGGACTGCAAGATTCGAAGGGTGAAATACGCATTGGTGCAGACGCTGACCTTGTGCTGATTGATTTGAACAAGTCTTATACGCTGGAAGCGGAGCAGCTGTATCAACGTCATAAGCATAGTCCGTATGTCGGTGAAGAGCTTCATTGCAAAATAAAGGCTACCTATGTAAGGGGTCGCCTTGTCTATGAAGAATCGGAAGGGTTAAGCGAGAGTATGCAAGGCGAGTGGGTTAGGCAATAGGCTTAAGTTAATGGAAGGAGGAGCAGCTATGATGCGAAGTGTACTTTCCCATCCGAGAGAGAAGGAACGGCTATTATCGTATTTCGAGACGCAGGTTATGCAAGTATTAAATTGGCTGGCAACATATAGCCCGGATGAAGAAGGCGGCATAACGCGGCTGCTTTATACCGAGGGATGGCTGGAGACGCAGCAAGCGCTTGCGCTCAAAATGGAGAGCTGCGGTCTAACGACGGAGTTTGATAACGTTGGCAACTTATTCGGAAAATTACAAGGCGACGATCCGGATGCGCCTTCTATTATAACGGGCTCACATATTGATACGGTTATTCAAGGCGGGCATTATGACGGAGCCTATGGCATTGCGGCGGGTTTGCTTGCACTTGATTATTTGCAAAAGCAATTCGGCAACCCGAAGCGAACGCTGGAGCTTGTATCCCTCTGCGAAGAGGAAGGCAGCCGATTTCCGATGGCTTACTGGGGATCGGGCAGCATCGCCGGCAAACGAAACTTTGAGCAAATTGTTCATTTGCAGGATGCTCAAGATGTATTTTTTGCGGATGCGATGCAGCAATGCGGCTTTGGTGAAGGAACGGGCAGGGATAGCCGCCGTCATGATATTGGCGCGTTTATTGAGATCCATATCGAGCAAGGGGCGGTGCTGGAGCAGGAAGGCGTCGCTATCGGTGTAGTGGAAACAATTGCTGGCCAACGAAGATTGAAGTTTGAAGTCATTGGCGAATCGAATCATGCGGGAACGACTCCGATGCATATGCGCAGGGATGCGCTTGAAGGGGTTAGTGCGATGATTGGGGCGCTGCGTCAAGAGGCTATGCGGCTTGGATCGCCATTAGTGGCGACTGCTGGCAGGCTGCAGGTGTTTCCGAATGTACCAAATGTCGTTCCGGGAAAGGTTGTATTTACTGTAGATGCGCGTCATGCCAATGAACAGGCTCTCGATAGCTTTTGCCGCTGGATCGTACAGCGTTTTACGGCATTGGCAGGTGAGAGGCAGCTGCAGATTCAAGGGACGGAGTGGTTTAGGGAAGAACCGGTTCCGATGAATAATGTGCTCAAACAGCATATGGATCATATTTGTGGTGAAATGGGCATTTCTTCGAAACGAATGGTTAGCGGAGCGGGGCATGATGCACAAATGTTTGAGCATATTTGTCCGACTGCGATGTTATTTGTTCCAAGTAGACGAGGCATATCGCATTCACCGGAGGAGTATACAGAGCCACGGGAGCTTGCGGTTGGTGTACTCGTGCTGACAGAGCTGCTGTATCGACTAGGCTATGAGGGGGAAGAGCTATGAAGCTATACAAAGATTTGGCGCCATCACCGCGTACGATTATGACACCGGGTCCAGTCGAGGTGGATCCGCGGGTGCTGCGGGCGATGTCGTATCCGATATTGGGACAATTTGACCCAGAGTTTACGGCATTAATGAATGAAACAATGGAGATGCTGCGCCAATTATTTAAGACTGATAATGAATGGGCATTCCCTGTGGACGGGACGTCGAGGTCGGGGATAGAGGCTGTTCTCGTAGGCTTGATCGAGCCTGGCGATAAGGTGCTGGTACCGATTTATGGACGCTTCGGCCATTTGCTGACCGAGATTGCGAAGCGCTGCGGTGCTGAGGTTGTAACACTGGAGAAAGATTGGGGCAGTGTATTTTTAACGGAGGAAATAGTTAATGCCATAAAGGAGCATCAGCCTGATGTCGTAGCACTTGTGCATGGCGAGACATCAACGGGAAGAATGCAGCCGCTCGAAGGCATCGGGCAAGCGTGCAGGGAAGTGAATGCGCTCTTCATTGTGGACGCTGTTGCGACAATTGGCGGTATTGAGGTAGCGACTGATCGGCTGCTCATCGATGCGGTAATTGGAGGCACGCAGAAGTGTTTATCCGTACCGGCAGGCATGGCGCCGATTACGTACAATAAACGTGCAGAGGTGAAGCTGCTCAGCCGCAAAAAGGTTGAAAGAGGGCTGCTTCTTGCTGACGACGAGGATGACCCGCTGCTGCGCCCGATTCAAAGCAACTACTTGGATTTGAGTCAGCTGCAGGATTATTGGAGTCCGGCTCGGCTCAATCATCATACGGAAGCGACGTCCATGCTTTATGCGCTTCGTGAAGGGCTGCGGCTCGTGCTGGAAGAGGGGCTGGAGGCGCGTTTTGCACGGCATCGTGAGCATGAAGGAGCGTTGATTGCTGGTTTGGAGGCAATGGGCTTGCGTCTCTACGGCGACCCCGCCTGCAAAATGACCGTCGTTACTTGTATTGAAATTCCGGCTGGCATAGACGGAGAATCTGTACGTTCGATGCTGCTTGATCATTACGGCATCGAGATCGCCAGCTCCTTCGGTCCCTTGAAGGGGAAAATATGGCGCATCGGCACGATGGGCTACAGCTGCAGCAAGCGCAACGTGCTGCTTACGCTCGGCGCGCTGGAAGCCGTTCTGCTGCGACACGGTCATCAGTTGGAGGCAGGCCTGGCACTGCAGGCGGCTATGGATGTTTATGGGATGTAGATCAAACAGCTTGCTCCCTTGTATAAGGTGAGAGCAGGCTGTTTGTTTTGGATCAAGAGCAGTATGATTTGTAGATTTATTTTAGTTGGTGGGCTTTAGGTTCTGGCACTTTGGTCTTTAGGTTTTGATGTCTTTGCTCGTTAGGGAGCGGGCTGGCACTGCAGGCAGCTATGGATTTACATAAGATGTAGGTTAAATAGCATGCTTCTTTATTAAAGGTGAGTACGGGCTGCTAGATTTGAACCAAAAAGGAATGACTTATAGATTTTTTATTGGGTGAGTTTATGCTTTTGGACTTTGGTCCTTAGTTTTAAATGAATTTTCTCGCTATCCCGTACCGTGATTGTTGCGCGTTGTTGCTGACGGTTGATTACTATAGTCTATTTGGCTAACTAGTTGTATTGATGCGGCTATCCTGCACATTTGCAGTAACTTAAGCTAATTTAGGAGTAAAACCTCTCTATCCTGTATTTCTGCAGGAACTAGCTCGTAATTCGGTATTGCAAGCTTATAAATGAGATGCTATATGGTATAAATACAACATAGATGCTACGAATTAAGCTAATCCAGCCGCTATCCTGCATTTCTACAGGATAGCTTAATTCACAATGGTGATTAAATAGCACGATAATTAGCGCGATGCACTATTGTAGTTAACTAGCACAATTAAATAATGCAATCACTAGCGCGATGCACAATTGCAGTTAATTAGAGCAATTAACAAACGCAATCACTAGCGCGATGTACTATTGCAGTTAACTCGCACAATTAACTAACGCAATCACTAGCGCGATGCACTATTGCGGTTAACTATCATAATCAACTAAAGCAATCACTACCATAATTCACAATTCCGATTAGCTGTTTACTGGTGAAATGCAATACTGATCATGATTCCCTCACTACGCCCTATTAGAATAAGAGCTCAAGCGTGTCTTTTTTCAGCTCATAATATCTGATGGTTCTCCCTTTGGATACGGATTGGAGCCAACCTTTGTCAGCTAGTCCGGCAAGGAGCTTACGGGCTGTGCGGAAGTTGAGCTTCCACGCGTTGCAAACATCAATTGGGCGAATAGGGCGACCGAGCTGCCATGCGAGCAGGAGCAAATCTTTTTCAATTTTTGAAACGGGATTTATATTTACTTTTTGCAATAAATAAGGTCCGATAACGAGCTGAAGCAAAGAGCGGCATATTTCTGGTCGATCTTTAATATCGTCAAAAGAAAAATGGATCATTTTCCAGCCTAATGCAGTTAAGAAAGTGTCACGATTTAGTGAGTAGCTGAATTTCTCGCGATCCATGTCTTTGACATGAGACTGAAAACCGTCGCATTCTATATCAAAACGCCCAAAAGGCGGGAGAAACGCAAAATCAAGAAAATACGATTTGCGGTTCCGATCATAGACTTCATATTCTGGGTGCAGGTAATCAAAATTGCCGAATACCGGCCACCATACATTTTGAAGAAGGAGCTTCTCGCCATAGCTGTGTCCTCTTAATAATCTCGCTTTGCGTTCACCGCTTCTCTTTTCTAAATGTTTCTCAATAAAAAGCGTGTGCATATGTTCAAAAGTGTGCATGATGTGTTCCCTCCTTATATTTGGACAAAAAAAGAACGTCCCTTTGCCATGAGCAGAAGGGACTGACCCCATAACGTGAGACAAATCAAAACACCTTCAAGAAAATGCAACCATGTCGTAAGATATGGAGACAACCTTGGAGGTGTTTTTACGTTGGCAACAAGAGTAAGTTATCCAGTGGAAATAAAGGCAAAAGCAATTGAAATG
>NZ_JBFTPZ010000017.1:0-125337 GCF_056398745.1 Paenibacillus sp. 01T424
ACTTTACCTGGCATAATCGAGCTGCCCGGCTCGTTCTCTGGAATCGAAATTTCACCGATGCCGCAGCGTGGACCGCTTGCCAGCCATCTTACATCGTTTGCAATTTTCATCAAATCAGCCGCCAGCGCTTTTACGGCACCATGCGTGTATACGATTTGGTCGTGGCTTGTAAGGGAGTGGAATTTGTTCTCTGCCGTTACAAATGTTTTGCCCGTAAGTGCCGTTACTTCTTGCGCCACTGCGACTGCAAAGTCAGGGTGAGCGTTAAGGCCCGTACCAACTGCCGTACCGCCAAGCGCTAGATCGCGCATCGTTTCTACGCTTTGAACTAACATAGCGCGCGTTCTGTCCAGCATAGAGTACCAGCCGCTGATTTCTTGACCAAGCGTAATTGGTGTAGCATCTTGAAGATGAGTACGCCCGATTTTTACAATATCGTTAAACTTCTCCGCTTTCGCGCGAAGCGTGCCATTCAGTAGATCAAGAGATGGAAGCAAGCGATCCTCGAGCGCAATTACGCCAGCAATATGCATCGCTGCAGGGAATGTATCATTCGAGCTTTGTGAGCGGTTTACGTCATCATTCGGGTGGATGCGCACTTCGCTTCCGCGTTCTGCAAGCAAGTTATTCGCACGGTTAGCAATAACCTCATTCACGTTCATGTTCGTTTGCGTGCCGCTGCCTGTTTGCCATACGACTAATGGAAAATGCTCATCCCATTTGCCTGAAACGATTTCGTCTACCGCTTCACCAATAATCGCTGACTTTGCTGCATCCAAAACGCCAAGCTTCTCGTTGGCTTGCGCGGCTGCTTTTTTAATATAAGCCATCGCATACACCACTTCGATCGGCATGCGCTCACCGCTAATTTTGAAGTTTTGCAAGCTGCGTTGCGTTTGTGCGCCCCATAGCTTATCCGCAGGAACCTGAATCTCGCCCATTGTGTCCTTCTCAATACGATAATCCATTAATTGAACGACTCCTTTAATCAATTGTGTTTTCTCTTTTTTGACCCTGTTTCTGTTATAACGCTATTCCCGATCAGAATCAAGCAAAGCTCCCAAATTGGTTATAAGGACTGCGCTTTTGCTGAGCATACTGCTCACGCTAAACATACGCTTCTTCAGTCATAAGAGGGAGTTCTAAGGCAAAGCATGAGCCGTGCTCATTGGATTCCATCAGCCATATCCGGCCTGCCATTTGCTCAGCAAGTTTCTTACAGATAGATAGCCCGAGCCCTGTACCGCTGTATTCGAAGCTGCGCTCAGGTGTATGCAATTGAGAGAATGGTTTAAAAAGCATGTCCAGCTTCTCCGCACAAATACCGATTCCTGTATCTCTAACCTTTACAAGCATTAAAGGATAACTTGATTCTGAAGACAGCTGCTCCACAGAAAGCGTTACACCGCCAGTATTTGTGAATTTGATTGCATTGCTGATTAGATTAATCATGATTTGCTGAATTTTCGTAGCATCGGTCCTAACCATATCCGGTATAGTAGGACAGACCTCCACATGAAGCTTAATCCCTTTTTTGGCAGCATCCGGACCAAGCAGCTCTTGAACTTGTTTGACGCATGATCGCAGGTCAAGCGGGAGATGAACGAGCTCTGATTGATCGGATTCGATTTTGGCATACGATAAAATATCATTTAGCACAGCGAGCAATGAATCACCGCTGGACTGTGTAATTTTAATATATTTACGCTGCTCCTCGGTCAGCTCAGTGGACTGAAGCAGATCGATCATCCCGATGATACCGTTTAGAGGGGTGCGGATTTCATGACTCATCACGGCCAGCAGGTTGGATTTCTCCTCAGCCAAATCACAAATCTTATGATGGGCTTCCTGCAGTGCCATGGCTGCGTCTTCCAATTCTAGAACATTGGCAAAAAAAGCAGCTAACGATGACATGAAAGCTACTTCCTTCTCGTCGTAAGCATAAAAGTTATGGTCAAAGGCACAAAGGGAGCCGTATACTTCTCCACTTTTTTTGACGATCTGAACTCCCATGAAAGAACAGCCGCCGACCAGCTTCGTTGCATCCATATCCCGCGTGAGCGGATGTGTCAGATTATTATTAATAATTAATGGCCCTTCTGACTTTTCAATGACCAAATGACAATAGGACTCTTCGTTGTCAACGACTAAGCCTTCATCCAAAATCATGTAGTCGCGATTATACGACCTCAAGACGGTTGTTGTCATTCTGTCATTTATAGCGATGCAAAACGTGTTTGCAGGTATCATCGTATAGGCCGTGCTCATTACTTGTGTAGCCGAATTATAAATATTTGCTGAGACTATCGTTAGCATGTCCTCAATAATAGTAGATCTCATACTACCCATCCCATCATGATTATGAATATGACCGTTACACTAAAATTCCATATGTATTGATCATATACTTCTATAGGAAAGAAGTCTAAGCCTTTCGACCTAGCAATGCCTGTGATTAAAGCAAACGTTGCCTCTGAATAGTCACGAGCTGCCTATTTTTCTTCGTTATTCTTTTCGCTGCAGCGTACCGTTTTTCTCTTCGATTTCAATAAATACTGCTCTTTCATCCGGCTCATTGTTGGGTGAGTGCATGGCAAGCATAAGCTGTCCTTCCAATGAGCGGAACAACATGCCATGTCCACCATCCTGCGGGAAAAGCGTCTCCGCATCCTGCGTCCATGGCCCTTCAATCGTTCCGCTGGCTGAACGGGCGATCCCAATAGCGTAGCCATTTTTCGAACCGCTTGACCAAAGCATAAGCAGCTCGCCTACTTGATTACGATATAGATAAGGGCCGTCTGTTATATAGTTGTTATGATCATCGCCAAATGGAATGGCCCAAGCTGCTTCCGATGCGGAGAAAAGCATGATCGGCTCTCCAGCCGCTTCCTTTAAATCTGCGGTCAATGGAATGGCGCACATTTTACCATCATTCACCTGCACCCATTCTTGGCAAAATACCATCCATGGCGTTCCATCTGCTTCGATATGCAGCGTACCGTCAAGACATTCCCACTCCGATGGAGTGACGGGCTTATCTGTAAGTGGGACAAAAGGCCCAAGAGGGCTTTCCGATATTAAAACCTGTGTTGCGCGCCGCTTATCCTCTGACTTAAATGAAGCAAACATATAGTAGCTGTTATCGTAAACATACACTTCTGGCGCCCAAAAATGATGATCCGACCAAAAACCAGGCGCTGGCCTGAAGGCTGGATAAGGCCCATCCCAATTCTCAAGATCAGTGCTTTTGTACGTATCGAACCCCGTCCCTGGAGCTGACCATACATTCTCATCCGTTGTCCCGTATAGGTAATAACATTTCTCTTGCTCATTTACGAGTATGTAAGGATCACGAATTCGAATTTGCTCTCGTTTCAGCATTGGCTGGATTTCCCCCTCTAAACTAGTCACGTAACTATGAGAAAATGATATCCTTTTTTACATTTCAAAAAAAAGAACCTGACAGAGGCAGCCTCCGTCAGGTATTTGATTAAAGTCCTTTTGCTTCGCGGTAAGCTGCGATATAAGCAGCGGCTTTCTTCTCAATGAGCGAGAAGTCGCCCGTTTTTACAGCGTCCTTCGTTAGATCGGATCCGATACCGACCGCTACCGCGCCCGCTTTGATCCAGTCCTTTAGGTTGTCGAGTGATACGCCGCCGGTTGGCATAACGTTAGCCTGCGGCAACGGTCCTTTTATAGAAGGAATCACACTTGGTGAATATAGGTTGCCTGGGAACAGCTTCACGATATCAACGCCCAGCTCCAATGCCGTTTGAATTTCATGAATGGTCATTGTACCCGGCAAAATAGGAACCGCATAGCGATTGCAAAGCTTGATCGTATCCGGATTAAGTGCTGGAGAAACGACATATTCCGCCCCTGCCAATATAGCAGCGCGTGCCGTTTCTGGATCTAGTACTGTGCCGACGCCGATAATAGCAAAGTTGTCAGCATCAGGTGATACGGAGCTTGAATACTCTTTGGATAATTGCTCGATGGCACGCAGTGCAAATGGCACTGTCATCGTAATTTCAATCGCTTTGATACCGCCCTTAATTGCACGGCGTGACATTTCCACAACTTCCTCAGGCGATTCCGCACGCAATACCGCCACGACGCCGGCATCCGTCAACTGCTGAAGCACTCTAAGCTTTTTCATCCCTTAGTCCCTCTTCCCATTATGTTCGTATTTGTTCGAAAATGTGTAGTCTATACCGCTCATTATATGTCGTATCAGCTAAATCTTCAATGGAATGTCCTACTTCGCGTAATCGATTTCAAGAAACTTTTCTACTTCTGTCACCCAACGTTCATTTACAAACTGCACATGCAGCGGATGCTCGTTATAAGCATCGTAATCAGCCTGATTTGCAAATTCCATGGCGAAGCCATGGCGGTAGTCATTTTTCCCGCTTACTTGCTTATATACTTGAAAGTTCTTTACAGACGGAATCGAAGTAAGAATCCGCTCTCCATCCTCCAAAAACTGCTGTTCCTCCGCAGAGCCTTGTTCATGCTTCAAGCTAAAAATGACGGAGTGCAAAATCCAGTCTTTTGTTTGCGTTGTCATACGTTTCACTCCTTCTTCTCTATGAAATGGTTTTGTTCCTATAAAAATAACATAAACAAGCTGCTAAGTGGAACGCTTTTCGTTACAAAGCTTTCCATTTTTTGTTCTTGTTCTTTTTTCAAAATATACATTATTATTACCTTGGTTCTATTAAATTTCGAAAATATAGTATTGGAATTTAGTAGCTTCTGCTCTATTATGTTTATGTTAACATTTATGACATGAGAGGAAGATTGGTAGAATGCAAGAAGGTCAGCTTAAGGGGAAAAAGGGTTTACGAAAGCTCGCTGTCTCGTCATTGACTTTATTCGTACTGTCGATGCCGTTTAACGGTATGTTCGCAGCAGCAGCGGATGCAGGGTCCAGCGTGAAACTCAGAATTATGGAAACAACAGACATTCACACCAATCTTGTGCCGTACGATTATTACAAAGATGCCGTTTCCAATACGGTCGGATTTGCTAGAACTTCAAATCTGATTAAAGCGGCTAGAGCAGAATCAAAGAACACATTCCTTGTTGACAACGGTGACCTTATCCAAGGCACGCCGCTTGGCACTTACAAGGCTGTCGTAGCTCCAATTAAAGACAAAGAGATTCATCCCGTTTATAAGGCCATGAATCAACTTGACTACGACGTTGCTACCCTTGGCAACCATGAATTCAACTATGGATTAGATTATTTGGACAACGCTCTTAAAGGCGCCAATTTCCCTTATGTGAGCGCAAACGTATATATCGATGATAAGGACTCGAATCCGGATAACGATGTGAACCGCTTTGAGCCTTACAAAATTATTACGAAAAAAGTCGTTGATGAATCCGGTCAGGAGCAGACGCTGAAAATCGGTGTTATCGGCTTTGTACCTCCGCAAATTACACAGTGGGACAAAACTTGGCTTGAAGGCAAAGTCATTACGAAGGATATTGCCGCAACTGCTGAGAAATTTGTACCTAAAATGAGAGCGGAAGGCGCAGACATTATTATTGCTATGGCGCACACGGGCTTTAATGCCAACTCTCAAGCAAATACTAACGCGGAGGATGCTGTACTGCTTCTAAGCAAGGTGTCTGGTATTGATGCAATTACATTCTCTCATACTCATAAAGTATTCCCTGCAGTTGACGAGAAATCGCTCGACGCTTTATTTAAGGATGCTTCTGGCAAAGTATATGCAAGCGTTGACAATGCGAAGGGCRCGATTAATGGAGTGCCAGCCGTGCAAGCTGGATACGGCGGAAGCAATCTAGGAATTATTGATTTGTCGCTAGAGAAACAGGATGGCAAATGGAAAGTTGCTGGCTCCCAGTCTTCCACGAAAGCGATTTACGATAGCGCAGCGAAGAAACCGCTTGTTGAAATCGATCAAGCGATCATCGACGCCGTGAATGGTGACCACGAAGCAACGATTAAATACGCAAACAACCCTATCGGAACAACAACAGCGCCGATTCACAGCTATTTTGCGCTCGTACAAGACGACCCTTCTGTTCAGATCGTAACGAACGCACAGAAATGGTATGTTGAAAACTATATTAAGAAAAACCTGCCCGAATACAAGGACACGCCAATCTTGTCCGTAGGCGCTCCATTCAAGGCGGGACGCAATGGCGTTGAGGAATTCACAGAAATTAAAGCCGGCCCGCTCGCGATTAAGAGTGCAGGCGATCTCTATCTCTACGACAACACGCTTAAAGCGATCATGGTTAAGGGTTCTGTTGTGAAAGAATGGCTGGAAATGTCTGCTGGCAAATTCAATCAAATCGATCCAAGCAAATCGGAAGAGCAAGAACTGCTTAATCCTTCATTCCAAGTGTATAACTTTGATGTGATCGATGGCGTAACTTACCAAGTTGACGTTACCAAACCAGCTAAATATAAAGTTGATGGTACGATTAATGATGCAGCTTCCAGCCGGATCATTAAGTTAAACTACAAAGGCAAGCCGGTAGATCCAAATCAAGATTTCATCGTTATTACTAACAATTACCGTGCTGGCGGCGGCGGCAACTTCCCAGGCGTTAAAGGAAGTAAATATATTATTGACGCACCGGACGAAAACCGCCAAATCTTAATGGATTACATTAGCACCAATAAGCAAATCAACCCATCGATCGATAACAACTGGTCGATTGCTCCAGTTATGGGCGATGTAAAGGTTACATTCACTTCATCTCCAAAAGCGGCGGAGTATGCTAAAACGACGAACAACATCCGTTACTTGGATAAAGTCGATGAAAAGGGCTTCGGCATCTTCTCCCTCGACCTAAACAAGCTATTTACTGATGTACCAGCTTCTCACTGGGCTTCCCCTGCTATTAATGAGCTGGTTGCAAAACAAATCGTTACAGGCAAAACCGATACCACTTTTGAGCCAAACACGAACGTTACCCGCGCGGAATTCGCGACACTGCTCGTGAAAGCTTTGAAATTGACTGCGAAAAGCAAAAGCTCGTTCACCGATGTTCCAGCGACTGCATGGTATGCGGAATCCGTTGCAGCGGCAAGCGAGAACGGCTTGGTTAACGGAGTTTCCAAAGGCAAATTTGCTCCGAACGACAAAATTACGCGTGAGCAAATGGCAGTAATGGCAAGCAACGCATTGAAACTCAAAGCAGGCAAAGAGACGATCGTAGCGGAAAGCAAAAAAATGGCCGACGATGCTCAAATTAGTGCTTGGGCAAAAGCTGGCGTGAATATCGTAGTTGACCGCGGGGTTATGAACGGACGCGGCGAAGGCAAGTTTGTCCCTAAAGCGTCATCGACTCGTGCGGAAGCGGCGAAAGTCGTTCATACGCTGATCAGCGATATTTCGGTACAATTGCTGGGCATTAACGATTTCCACGGACAATTGGATTACAAAAAAGATGTAAAAGATGCAGCGGGCAAAGTCGTGTCGACACTCGGAGGCGCGGATTATTTGGCCACATATTTGAAACAACGCGAAGCTTCGAATCCGAACACGCTGCTTGTGCATGCTGGCGATGCGGTTGGTGCTAGCGCACCGGTATCCGCGATGCTGCAGGATGAGCCGACGATCGATTTCTTGAACCGTCTCGGCTTCGATATCGGCACACTCGGCAACCATGAGTTTGACGCTGGCGCAGCTGAAGCACTCCGCTTAATCAACGGAGGCAAAAACCCGAAAACGGGCAAGGATTTCGCCGGTGCAAACTTCCCTTATGTCGCTGCAAACGTAGTGGATGCAAACGGCAAACCGCTGCTTGACGCCTACAAAGTACTTGAAGTTGGCGGAGTTAAAGTCGGTTTTATCGGGGTCGTAACGAATATTACGCCTTCTATCGTAAAAGCTGAAAGCATTAAAGGCCTTAACTTTATCGAGCAAGCTCCAGCGGTTAACAAAGCAGTGAAAGAACTGCAAGCGAAAGGCGTGCACACCATCGTTATTTTGGCGCATGATCCATTCGATGGCAAAGCCGACGCTCCAACTGGCGAAGTTGTCGATCTGGCTAACAACGTTGATGATGATGTAGACGTCATCTTCGCAGGCCACAACCATGGCGGCCTGAACAAAATGATCGACGGCAAACTTGTCATTGAAGCCTTTTCTTATGGTACGGCATTCTCTGATGTGGATCTAGTTATCGATCGTGCAACGCATAATGTTATTTCCGCTAAAGGCGAAGTCGTTGAAGTGAAACGCGAAGGCGTTACGCCGGATGCAGAAATTGCACAAATGATCAAATCGTACCAAGAGCTGAACGCTCCAGTTATGAACGCACCGGTTACTAAAACGGATGCTGCCATTACACGTACAACTAGCGCTTCCGGCGAATCAGCGCTAGGAAACCTAATTGCCGATGGCATGCGCGAAGTAATGAAAGCGGACTTTGCATTCATGAATTCAGGCGGAATTCGTAATGATCTTCCACAAGGAAATGTCACTTACGGAAACATGTTCTCCGTACAGCCTTTCGGCAATGTGCTCATTAAGATGACGCTGACTGGCGCGCAAATGAAAGAGCTGATGAATCAGCAATGGGCAGGAACAAGCCCGAAGATTGGCCAAATTTCCGGTTTCACATATAAGTATGACGATAGCAAGCCAGACGGCCAAAAGATTGTTGAAATCAAGAAAGCCGATGGCACTGTTCTAGATGACGCAGCAGCCTATACGATTGTCGTGAACGATTTTATGGCAACAGGCGGTGACGGCTACACGGTGCTCTTGAAAGGAACAAACCGTGAGGCTGGTCCTGTAGATCTTGACGCTACGATCACATATATTAATGCGAAATCCACAGCCGGTACTATCTCGGCAAAAATTGAAGGCCGCTTTACTAAAGTGAACTAATCACCTGTTAAAAGAAAATCCCCCTCGCCGAGGCTTCATTCGCACCGGTCGAGGGGGATTTTTTGTATAATAAAGTGAACAATGAAAAATAACCGAATCGTAAATAGAGAGGGGATTCATTGCATGGCTTCATCTAAGCGAGCAAAGAATGCAGCAGCACCTATTTTAGGAACGCGCCAATTAAATAGAGCTTTGCTTGAGCGGCAAATGCTGCTGCGAAGATCCAATATATCCGTGCTGGAGACGATCCAGCATTTGGTTGCCATTCAGTCACAAGCGCCTAACCCGCCCTATTTTGCGTTATGGACACGGCTTGAAAACTTCCGACAAGAGCAGCTCTCTAGGCTCATCACGGAGCGTCAAGTCGTGCGCATTGCTCTCATGCGCTCTACGATTCATCTGGTCAGTGCGCGTGACAGTTTGGAATTGCGGCCCTTGCTTCAACCTGCTTTAGAAAAAGGCATGTTTAGTACATACGGAAAGATGCTGCAAAACGTAGACCTCGAAGCTATCCGTGAAGCTGGTCGCGCTTTAGTGGAGGAGCAGCCTCGCACATTCAACGAACTCGGCAATCTACTCGCGTTAGAGTGGCCTAATGTTGACCCCTCTGCCCTTAGCGCTGCTATTCGTACTCTCGTCCCGCTCGTCCAAATCCCGCCTCGCGGTGTATGGGGACTTAGTGGTCAAGCAACACATACATCTGCGGAAGCTTGGCTTAGTCAATCGCTTGCGAACTCTCCTTCCCTCGAGACGATGCTGCTGCGTTACCTTGGCGCCTTTGGCCCCGCAACCATTAAGGATATGCAAGTTTGGTCTGGGCTAAGCAAGCTCCGCGAGACTATTGAACAGCTGCGTCCAAGCCTGCGTACCTTCTCCGACGAGAAGGGCAATGAGCTGTTTGATTTGCCGGATGCTCCCTTGCCGCCCGGCGACACGATAGCACCGCCGCGCTTTCTATCCGAGTTCGATAATATGCTGCTCTCCTACTCTGACCGCAGCCGCATTTTGGATGAAAAGTATAAACCGCTCGTGTTCACGATTAACGGCATTATTCGCTCTACATTTTTAATAGACGGATTCGTACGCGGCACGTGGAAGATAGAACAAAACAACGAAACTGCAGCACTCATCATTCAATCATTTGAGAAGTTAAGCGCAGCTGATCATGATGCTTTAGTGGAAGAAGGCCAAAAGCTGCTCACATTCGCTGCAGGCAGCTCCCTCTCGCATGATATTCAGTTCATAGCACTAAAATAAGCATGATCCGCAGCCTGTGCATCTGCTGCTTTTTTCGAAACCTGAGCTTTCCCGCTAAATGACCAATATGTTGCAATGCGAAGCAGTCGCTCAAATGGACCATTTTTGAACCAGAACAGGATGAAGCTGGACACAACGGCTTGAACGGCATAAATGGCTATGCCAAGCAGTACGCCGTTAAGCACACCGATTTCTCCAAACCAGCCCAACGCATATCCATAAAATATAGTGGTACAAATCACCGTCTGCATTAAATAGTTGGTCATAGACATTCGTCCAACCGATTCAAATGCCATGATGATATAGGATCGTTTAGATAAAAACGACATGACGACCGCAAGGCCAAAAATATACCCAAAGGCCAGCAATTGCCCGCCTAACGACAATAATACGCTGCTCCATGCCCAATCCGGCTTTAATACAGCTATCGCTTTCAATAGAAGACCTAGTGGCAGCAGTATGCCGCTGAGCCAAGCAAATTTACGTCTCTCCCGCTTGGGATTATGAAACCACTGCTTATTGGCAGCCGCTATGCCGAACAAAAACATCGGCATCATCAGCATCGGCATCAAAGCCATAAGCACTGCCATGACGGCCACAGGCAGGTCTAGCGGGTCCTCTTCTTGACGAAAATTCATAATTTCCTGATAGGTTCCTTCACCATATACGGTAATAGACTCTTCTACGTAATCATGCATGCGAGCTTTCTCTTTTGGCGTATCCTCCTTCAAGTCGTAGCCGAGTCCAGACATTAATATGCTTAATATGACTCCCCATATAATAAGCGTTTTTGGCTTTCTTTTTACAAACAGTAATAAGAAAAACCCAGTTATTCCATAGGCCAATAGGATATCGCCCTCCCAAAGGAGCATGCTATGCAAAAGCCCAAGTCCTATTAGCATAAAAAAGCGTCGTACCATATACCTCGCCGGCTTGAGCCCCTTGGCGACTAGTCCTTCGCGCAGCTTAAAGAGGCTGTAGCCGAATAAAAACATAAAGATAGGCATAAAGCTGCCTTCCACCGCTACCTTGAGAACTTGATGCGTCACTTCATCTGTAGGAGTAGGATGAAATAGCTGCATTTCCTCTTTCCCATAAATACCATATTGAAAAATAAGCATGTTCGCCAGCAGTATGCCAAGCAAGCAGAACCCTCTAATCGCATCAATAACGCGAATTCGCTGTCCCGTTTCATTTTGATTTATCATTCCTATCACCTCTTACCCAATCATAAAGATTCCAATTGAACAGCGAACAAACGGAATCATAACAGCAGCTTAATTTTTTTCTGTTTTGTTCAACAGATGTTAAGGTTTGTGTGCTAGCATAAAACGGGGTGATGAACATGAACAAAATTGTCATAGTGGAAGATGAACCTTCTATTGTAAAAATGCTGCAGCTGGTGCTCCAAAAGGAAGGCTTCCAGCATATCTATACGGCAGGAACCTGCCAAGAAGCTCTCGATACGATCGCTCGCCACGGAGCCGATATCGTGCTGCTGGATGTGATGCTGCCCGACGGCAGCGGATTTGAGCTTTGCTCAAAAATTAGACAGCTGGGCAATCCGCATATCTTATTTTTAACCGCCAAAGCATCCGATCTCGATATACTGACCGGATTTGCGATGGGCGGCGATGACTATATCACAAAACCATTTAATCCATTGGAGATTGCAGCTCGCATTAAAGCAAGGCTGCGCCGCATGGAAGAGGCGGAGTCACCTCCACCGCATTCCACATTTGCTACGTCAATATCCGCTGCCTCTGCCCCTCATCTAACCTACCGTTATGGCCGTTTTCAGTTAAATGAAGCAGCTGGGGAATTATTAGTAGATAATCAGCCGGTATCATGCCCTGCACAGGTTTTTCAGCTGCTGCTGTATTTCTGCAAAAACCCCGGCATCGTCTTCTCGAAAGGTCAGCTTTATGAAGCGGTATGGGGCATTGACGGATTAGGGGACGACAACACGGTTATGGTTCACATCAGGCGAATTCGCGAGAGAATTGAATATGATCCCAGTATGCCGACGCATCTGCTTACCGTTCGTGGTCTCGGCTACAAATTAGTTAAGGAGCCTGTAAGCCTATGAAGGTTCAACGCCGAATGGCCTTTCATTTTACATATCAGCTCGTCGTGTATTCGATTCTCATATTCGTTGCGATGATCGTGCTGTTTCTTGTCCTTATTAATAAAATTACGAACGAGGATCTCAAACGGAACTTTCCCGCCGGCGCGCTTAGCTCCATTGTCGCGGAAACCGACTATTCGAAAAAAGAGATTAAGATGTCGACGCACTGGAAGGAGCTCATTGAAGATCGTGATATGTGGCTGCAAGTCGTGGACTCCAAAGGGCAGGTTATTTATTCCGTCCATTCGCCGAAAGAGCAGCCGACTTCTTATTCGATTACGCAGCTTTTAGCCATCCAGCAATCCGAAAAATCCGGCATCTATACCGTCGATAACGAGCTCGATCTGACGTACTCTACTCCGCTGCTCTTTCTTCTTGGCTACAAAAATCCGCAGCAAGAGAAGCTGACTGCATGGTATATGGCATATCAGCAGAATGGTCTAGTAAATGAGGCATATAAGAATGACCTGCTCACCGAGTTAAGGAAAACGAAGAGCTATTTGCTAATCGTAGACCAAGCTGGCAAAAGTGTTCAAACGATTGGAGATCAGACTTCTGCTATCGATGTATATGAGCCGCTGGAAGTGCTGACTATGCAGCAAAAGCCTGGTGATTATGATACGAACATCTTTGTGTACCAGCCTGAAAATAGTGATTTGACTTGGATTTTGCACACGCCAAACGAACAAATAACGTATACGAAGCAGCCCATCCTATCGGAAGCTATACGTATCTTCATTTGGATAGGCGGCTCGCTGCTCTTACTCTCCCTTGCTATCTCCATTTGGCATGGCTATCGCTATGGTCAGCCACTCATCCTATTCGCCGGTTGGTTCGAGCGGATGGGCAATGGACGGTATGATGAGGTGCTTACGCCAAAGGATCGCAAAAAGGTATTCCGCCGCAGCGGCAAGCTGCGTATTCGCTACCGCCTTTACCGGGAAGTGATTGCGGCTTTCTACCAAATGGCCGAGCGGCTGGCGCAAACGGAGAAGGATCGGCGCCAGCTTGAGAAAACGAGAGAGGAATGGATGACTGGGATTTCGCATGATTTGCGCACGCCGCTCTCTACCATTCAAGGCTACGGCTATATATTGGAAAGCTCCCCTGCGCAGTGGAGTGATGAAGAGCTTCAGGACATGGGCAAAATGATTCGTGAAAAAAGCAGCTATATGCTGGAGCTTATGAATGACTTCTCGCATATTTATCAAATAAAGCATGGAACCGTCCATATGGATCGACATGAATTCGAGCTCGGCGAGCTGGTTAGACGCTCAGTACTCAAATATGTGAACGATGCTACGCTTTCCGAGGTAGCCTTCCTTTATGAGGGAGACGAGCTGCCTGTCAGCCTTTATGGCAATCCGAAGTGGATGCAGCGGCTAATGGATAATCTGCTTTCGAACGCCGTGAAACATAATCCTGCAGGCATAACCGTTACGGTAACCTGCGGCATGCTGAATGATGATGCCTACATCCGCGTCTCCGACAACGGGAGAGGCATGGATGAGGCCACTGTCAACAAGCTGTTCGAAAGATATTACCGCGGGACGAATACAGAAGAATCAAGCAGTGGTACTGGCCTTGGCATGAGTATCGCCAAAATGATCGTAGAAGCACATCAAGGCCGAATCGAGGTGCGTTCTGCGATTGGTGAAGGCACCTCGATCAGTATTTATTTTCCAAGCGATTGATCCACTCGTTTGGGCCGTGAGGGAGCCTCTGCTGGCTCCCTTCTTTATTTCCCAGACATACCGTGTGTCCTCAAGCAGCGATCCATACGCTCAAGCGCTTCGTTAAGCCTTGATACAGAGGATGCGTAGGAGCAGCGAATAAAGCCCTCTCCTCCTTGACCGAACACATGCCCAGGCACTGTAGCAACACTGGCATCAAACAATAGCTTTTGCGCAAATGCATCGGAAGTAAGTCCCGTATGCGCAATAGAAGGGAAAGCATAAAACGCGCCCAGCGGCTCATGGCAGGGCAGACCAATTTCCCTTAGGCCCTTAACAAACATCCGTCTGCGCTGCGCATAAGCCTCAATCATCCTATCCTTTTCATCTAAACCATTGCGAAGTGATTCTATCGCCGCAACCTGCCCAATAATTGGTGCGCACATGACGGTATACTGATGAATTTTGAGCATCGCTGCAATAAGCTCCGGATGACCGCAAGCATAACCGATTCTCCACCCTGTCATTGCAAAAGCTTTGGAGAAGCCGCTTATAAGCAGCGTTCTGTCCCGCATGCCTGGCAGTGAAGCAAAGCTTACATGTTTCGCATCGTAGGTCAGCTCCGCATAAATTTCATCGGATATAACGATTAGATTATTTTCTTCCACGACCTTAGCAACAGGAAGCCACTCTTCATAGGTCATGATCGCCCCTGTCGGGTTGTTCGGATAGTTTAAAATAAGCACCTTCGAGTGCGGAGTAATGACGGCTTTCAAGGCTTCTGCCGTTAGTTTGAAATGATCCTCAGCGAACGTTTCAACCTCAATGACCTTGCCGCCATTTAATTGCGCAATCGGCGCGTAGGCAATATAACTAGGAACAGGAACAATAATTTCATCCTCTGGCGCTATTAACGCCCGCAGTGCAAGATCAATGGCTTCACTGCCTCCAACGGTAACAAGCACTTCATTCAATGGTTCGTATTTCACTTGGAACCCATTGTATAAATAGTTGGCGATTTCTTCTCTAAGCTCAATAAGCCCTGCATTTGAAGTGTAGGAGGTTTTGCCCTGCTCTAGCGCACGGACGCAAGCCGCTCTTACATGCTCAGGCGTAACGAAGTCAGGCTCTCCAACGCCAAGCGAAATAATATCCTTATTGCCTTCAGCCAAGCTAAAAAATTTACGAATGCCCGAAGGCGGAATTTGCTGCACCATTGGTGAAATCATTTTGCTCATTGACCATGTCTCCATTACTTTTCCTCCTAAAATATGGATAAAAAACAAAAAAAGAGACCCATCCCTATAAAGGGACGAGTCTCTACCCGTGTTACCACCCTAGTTTCACGCCAAAAGCGCGACACTCTGCTCATGTATCTAGCAATACATGTTCCCGTTAACGCTGGAAATGCGGCAGAGCTTACTCTCGTTCAGCCTGCTTCTCGGAGATGGCTTTCTGCTACTACCCGAACGTTGGTTTTCAGCTGCCCCAACTCTCTGTTCGATCAGGCCCATAACGTACTCTTTCTCGTCATCGAATGTAAAAGCTATTTAACTTGCCATATGTGTTCATCAGTGATCTTAAAATTTTACCAATCGTACCATCAAAAACTCGGATACGCAATACCCATTTTTTAACGGATTAAAATCGATTCATTCATAGTTTAAAACTATAAAGTATATTTATATTATATATTTCCATTATGAAACAATCATCTATAATATACTGTTTAACTCAAGTGAAAATGACAAATCAGCACGCAGCCCACTATTCGAGGAGGCATTATTGTGAATGAAAATGTGAAAAAACAGTTTGATGCTGTCGCGCCTGAATATGGTCGTCAGCGCCGCCAACTGATCCCCTGCTTTGATGATTTTTACAGCATAGCAACTGACTTGGTTCACTGTGATAGCGATGCCCCGCGTATACTCGACTTAGGTGCCGGAACAGGACTTTTCTCATCTATGATTCGCAACAAATACCCAAATGCCAATCTTACTCTTATCGATTTGAGCGAAGAAATGCTAAAGGAGGCGCAATCTCGCTTCGGAGCTGACCCATCAGTCAGCTATATAGCTGCTGATTACTCAAGCTATCCTTACACAGAAAATTACGATGCCATCATCTCCTCCTTGTCCATCCATCACTTATCGCATCCAGCAAAACGCGACTTATTTCATACCGTTCATCAGCTTTTAAAAGAAGGCGGTAGCTTCGTTAATGCTGATCAAGCAGCCGGTACAACCGCTTATTGGGATCAATATTATATGTCGCAATGGACAACAGCCATCCGGCAAAGCGGGTTAACCACAGGTGCAATCGAAGCGGCCATCCAGCGCCGAAGCGTCGACATTAATGCCACTGTAGAGGATCAGCTTAGATGGCTGAGTGAGGCTGGTTTTGTTCATTCCGACTGCGTATATAAAAATAATGGCTTCGCTGTTTTTGCAGCATTTAAACGTAAATCCCATTTCGGACTGAATGGGACAAAAACACAATAATTACAAATTGCTTGCAATCCCTTTAATTCCTAGTATAATACTAGGTATATAAACAAAACGGAGATTGGAGCTGACCAGCATGACTTATTCCGAGAAACAAATTGCAGCAAAATGGGTTGATGATTATTTAGATCTTTATAACTTTGCTGTAATGATCGGAGATGCAGAGTGGCAGCAACAAATCCTTCAAAACCTGCGCGCCAAAGATAACCATATCCGCCTTGAAATCGAGCATGGCATTCGTGTCGATCTATGGCTTCGCTTCGATCAAATCAATCGTAAAATGCTTGATATTTACGAGCAGCTTCGGAATGCACATAATTCGGAGCAGCAGATTCAGCTAAGAGAAAAGGTTTGGGAGTTTAAGCTTCAACGGGTTATGATTGCCAGCAAGCTGAAAGCCCACTATGCGTTATAAGGCGAAGGTTCGAGGCGCAATGGTGAAGGTCTAGAAATAAAAAAAAGCCTGCATGCAGTTGGCTGCTCTGCTTAGCTATGTAGGAAAAAACGATATACGACGGCATGCCGCGAACAGCTCTGCCGATTATACTAACCGCTATGAATGGTCAGATTCATAGATGATTACATCGATACTTGCTCCATGTCACGCATCATTTGCATCATCATCGTGGACATTTCGTCACATTCCTGCATCTTCATCATCATCATGTTCATATCCATGTTGTCCATCATTTTCATTTCCATCATCATGTCCATCATCATCTTCATGGATTTCATCTTGCACATCATTTCATCCATGCACATGTTCATCATCATTTGCATTGCCATCTTTTCCATTACCGTTCACCTCCCAAAAGTTTCCTATACAGAAGATACTACAGCCTTGAATTAATTTCAAGGTTTTTTTACATTTTTTATTGATTTTTCAAAATAAAATGTGATATAAATAAAGTTTACCCTTTTATATCTTATTACTCCGCTTGGAATTATCGCGTTGCTAGGAAAAATAATTTTAAAATAAAAAGGCAGTTAAGGAGGCTAAAATAACCCTCCATTAACTGCCTTTCCCTATTTCATTTTTTATTCAGCTGCTCCCTGCTCGGGTTCCGCCTTTTCCTTATGCGCCTCAATAAAGCTTTGTGTATCATACAGCATTCCTGCCGCTTCAGCACGGGTTAAAACATGCGCTGGATCAAAGTTGCCCTTCTCATCTAGAGACGCAATCTTATATAGCAGTGAACGCTGAATGGTTCCTTGATACGCCGTCGTAATATCCTTTTCGTCCTGGATATTAATAAACATCTTGATCGTCGGATATTGACCGGTAAGCTCTAATGCTTGAACTAGATAATGCGTGAACTGCTCTTTAGTAAGTGGCGCTTGCGGATCAATATCAGCCGGGATGTCCAAACCGTTGTAGTGTGCAATGATGAAATCCTCCGCGTACCACGCATCGTTTTTCACCTTTGTATAGAAACCATCAGCGGTAGGCGCACTAGAAAAATCAATGGCTGCTAGGCTAATTTGCGTCGTTCTCACGATCAAAGAAATGCCTTGTGCTGCCGTCAAATTATCCTCTGGATGGAATGCCGTATCGCTCACTCCTTTAATAATTCCTTGCTGCTGCAAAGCTTCAATCTTTGCTTTACTGCCAATGTTTGCGATATCGCCAAATGGAGCCGCCGCGAAGGCTTGTGCTGCAATAGATGTAGAAAGCATGACCGCGATTGCTGTTATGGCTAAACTCCGTCGTTTCCTCATGGTCGTTCACCTCTCCTATAACATGATGTCCATTCTCTTATTCGAACGACCATAAGATAAGAAAGGTTGCAGTTATCCAGTATGAGAGCTTATTTTGCTGCTCGTGCCCACTTCTCTGCGCAGCCGCGCAAACAACAAGAAGAAGCCAACAATCCCGAGCGCAGCCATGACGCTGCATAATTGATACATCGCCTGCGGACCCATTTGCTCAAACACCCAGCCTCCGAGAAACCCCGCCGCAATGCCTGACAAGCCTCCCCAAGTCAGGGCATAAAGCGCTTGTCCCGATGCTCTGAATTCAGCAGGCACAAGCTGAACGGCCAGCTGCGTGCCAATATAATAGTAGCCGCCAAATGTTAAGCAGTGCAGCACTTGGATATAAATAATTTGCTGAGCAGTGTCTGCGTTTGACATCAGAAACCAGCGCAAGGCGAACAGGATGCTGATGACAACGAGGCATAATACCATCGTTTTTGTATTTTTTTTCAAATACCGATCAAGCAGCAAGAAGACTGGAATTTCAAATATGGATGACCAGAAGGCAGACCAACCGATTAAGGAAGCCTCTCCGCCCAATTCCTTAATATACAGCGGGATAAATGTCGTATTCATAGAGTTAGGAATGGAGATCACTAAACCTATGATTAAGAACAACAAGAAGGAACGGTTTACGAACATCGAACGGTAATTCACTTTGCCGGCAGGGGCTGCACCCTTCGCCTCGCCCTTTGGCAGCGTAAACGCAAAAGCAAGCGAGATAAGCATCATGACCGAATAAATAATCCAGAGACGCTCAATGCCAATTTGCCCGATCACAGGTCCAGCCACCAAAGCGATAAACGCCCAGCCGAGCGAGCCGAACAAGCGAAAAGCGCCGAATTTATGGTTCGTTCCTTCAATGCTGTTAAGAATGAGACTGTTGCTCTGTGAAAATAAAGGCATTTGAAAAAAGAAAAAGAACAGCATACAGGCGTAAATGATCGTATACGATTGATATAAAAAGACGAGCTGCATGACAAGCATGCTGCCAATAAGCATCACGATCAGAATTAGCCTGACATTGCGGAATCGATCGCTCAAATAACCCCATAGCGGGTTCGCGATGATGGAAACAATCGGGCCGCCGGCCATTAACGCACCAATCTCAAGCGTGGACATTCCAATGGATTGCAAATAAACGACAAAAAACGTACTGTACACAGCAATCGCGCCATATACAAAAAAGTTAAACGCTTTAATTAAATGAAATGTACGATTCTGATTCTGATTCATATCCAAGTCCCTCGTCTTGCTCTTTAGCTTAGCACTTCTTTAAAGCTCTACAGCAGAAGTACGTGCGCGTACAATAACTTCGTCCGCGCTAACCTCACGTCCAAGCTCCTCTGACATATAAATGCCTTCGCTAATGAGCATCGTATTCAGCGCGATTTCCGCTGTTGGCAGTAGTGGCACTCTGCCTTGCAGAGCTGCGATCCAGTGATGCTGAGATGAGCTGTAGGCATCCTCATTCTCATATAAGCGATTCCTGCGCAGGTCCATCATATCAAGGTCCAGCGTACTGTCCATATCCATATCACAAACCGTGTTATGGAAGCTGAAGGACTGAGCCCCCGCTCCAGTCTGCTCGTTCGGCAAGCGTACGCCACCCTTGGAACCGGCGATACTGCTGCCCTCGAAGCCGCCAAGATGAACAGCCCACGCCTCTACGATATCAAGCGTCAAACCACCGCTGAACCGAATCAAGCCTGTAGCTAGCTCCTCTACATCAAAGCCGCTTTGTTCCCTTCTCTCTTGCAGCATATCCGTCTCTTGATAAACTTTCCCTGAAATTCTTTCAACCTGCGGGTTGCCTAATAAATAGAGCAGCTGTGCAATGTGATAGACGCCCATGTCGAGCAGCGCGCCGCCTGCCGCTGTTTCCTTGCGTGTAAAATAAGGCGTGCCATAACCATCAACAAACGGTCGATTTCTTCGGCGAAAGCCTGACGAGCGGGCATGGTACAGCTTGCCCAGCATGCCGCCATCAATTAATGTTTTGGCAGCTTTCGTATCTTTACCATATAACGTGTAGAGCTGCACATGCAATTGTTTTCCACATAACTTCGCAGCATCGACCATAGCCTTGCCATCTGAATAGGTTCCTGCAATCGGCTTCTCACAATAGACATGCAAGCCCGCCTGCAGCGCTGCGATCGTTACCGGTGCATGGAAATTGTTGTGCAGGCACACGTCGACCGCGTCCAAATCATCACGCTTCAGCAGCTCTCTAAAATCAGAGTAGGCATGAGGGATATCATAATGCTCGGCAACTCGTTTTGCTTCTGCTTCATTTAAGTCGCATACTGCAACAAGCTCAGCGCCAGCGATATTTTTATATTTTTCGATATGCATTTTTCCAATTTGTCCTACGCCTATAATGCCAATTCGTATTTTATTCATAGTGCTGAGCCCCTCTGCCTGATTGTTGATCTGCCTCGATCAGAAGCTTCTTCACCTTCGTAATAAGCAGCTCCGTTTCTACGTATTGATTTTTTGGCGCATTATATTCTACTCCCCAATATCCCTTGTACCCTGATTCTTGCAGCATATGGATCGTCTCCAAAGCATGAGTACCGTCAGCAGTTTCTTCGTCAAAATGGGTATGGTACGCCCAAGGCGCAACGATGCTGTCTCCTTCTGCTTGATTCTCCTTCCAACGGCCTAAATGAACAAGAAAACCAAAGGCTGGATGATCAACTGCCTCTGCGAGACGTTTCATCTCATTCGGATTTAGTGACGCACCCATATGGTTCTCTGGTCCAATTAGAAAGCCATGGTCAGCCGCATATTGGGAAAACTCCTGGTATCTTTTTACCGTATATTCAAATTGCTCGTCGCTCATTGCTTCCCAATCCTCGTAGCTGCCTCCCGTATCAATACGGACGGTTTCTGCACCTAAAATAACGGAAGCTTTCAAATGAAGGAGAGCATTATCATACAAATGCTGTCTCATTTCCTTGTCTGGGTCCCACAAATGAGCACCGTCGATCGCAAAATTAACGACCCGCATTTCTTTTTCATCGAGCGCCTCACGTATTTTGCGAATATAGCTTTCATCGGCCAGCTTCATAATAGGCTTGCTGCTGCGATCTATAAAAAAGCCATTCCACAAATCGACCACATCCATCCGATACCGGTATTTTACCGTTTCCAAATATCCGAAAATATCCATTTTTCCTTCTAAATTCGTGTTGTTGAATGAATAACCTCCGATTGAAATGTTCATTGATTGGTCCTCCTATAAGTGAATAGATTTGCGAGCATACCCCCATTATAAACCTCGTTCAAAAAAGACCATGGTGCACTTTCTTCTTATAGTGGGGTAAATTTCTACTATTTCCTTCTTAAAAGAAGGAAAATTGGATTTAGGTGGTAATTTTCCTATCTTTACAAATTCGATACAATTTCTAAATATTGGGATGATAATTGATTGTTATGATCAGGTAGAAATAAACGATTCGTTACAAAATGTATTGATCTAGCGCTGCCTGGGAGGGATCAAGCCAACCGTATATACTGACCGAGTATGCCTTGGATTGTATTAATAAAAAAAAAAAAATACCCATTTGAGAAAGGTGACCCAATTCCATGCAAATGAAAAAAGCAATGGCAATCTCGATGATCGCAGCAGCAATTAGCGCATCAGCAGTTACTCCGGTATTCGCACAAACCGCTTCAGTAAAGCAAGCTGCACAAATCAGCACAGCAAGCTTTCTAGTAAATGCTAATCCAGTAACTGTTCGTACCGTTGTAGACGGCGGCGTTACACTCGCTTCTGTTCGGGACATGACAAACGCGATCGGCGCGACTCTTCACATCAACAGCGATCATACGGTAGTTGTAAAGTTTGGCGACAAAACGCTGAAGCTAAAAATCGCTGCAAAAACAATGAACATAAACGGTGTTGCAACTGCACTTCAACATCCAGCTATTGAAGTGGCTTACTCCACTTTCATCGAGCCTACAGCATTCGTTGAGGCACTTGGCGGCACTTACGAAGACAACAACATACATACGGTTCAATTGCTTGATAGCGCTGAGCATGCAATCTGGGTTAACTCCAAACAGCTTATCGTATCGAACACGGCTGGCGAAGGCCGCGAAGATTTCTTAGTTGATGCTGTTACTGGAAAATATGAGCTGCTTCTAGCATCCTCTGACACTTCCGATCTTATTTTGTCTCCTGATGGCAAAAGTGTAGCTTACTCCGATGCAAACGGTGCAGTATTCACAATCGATCTGAGCACAAAACAAGCGAAACAAGTAAGTACGGACAACTCGATCAAAAATGAGCTTCAATGGTCAAAAGACGGTTCTTCCATCTTCTTCTTACAAGGCGACAAAAGCTCTGTCATCGCAAAGCTTGCTATAGCTGACGGCAAAGTATCCAAAGTATTGGAAGATAAAGTAGATTACAAGGCAAACCTTGAAGTATCTGCAGACGGCACTAAATTCGCTTTCTACGTCTTCAAGCAGCCGAAAGTAACGGCAGACAGCAGCAAAGACGTTGAGCTTGATGATGTTGCTATTGATGCAACAGGCACTGAGCCGCAAATCTACTTCTATAATTCTACAGTTGGTGATAATAAACCTGTACAGCTGACAAAAGAAGCAACGGATAAAGTTTTCCTTAAGCTGGCAGCAGACGGCTCCAAAGTAAGCTATGTTAGCGTAAGCTCAGACGAAGCAAGCGTTGGTCAGCTCGTAACGGTGGACAATACAGGCAAAGCAAGCACGCCTCTCTTCGCTGACAAAGACGTTTACCAATTAGTTCAAGGCGGAAGCAAGCTCTATCTGCTTACAGCTGACGGAAACAGCACTAACGCAATCTACGAGATTGACAGTGCTACAGGTACGAACAAACTTGTGCAAACCGTATCGGACAGCGCAACAGAATTAGTCGTATCGGGCAGCTCCGATTTCGCAGCACTTATTGATGGTCAATTGGCAGTATCCGTTCAAGGCAAATGGAAAAACATCACAAACTAATTAATGGAGGTCATTCCTAATGAAATGGTTTAAACAATTAACAATCGCAGCGCTTATCGCTGTTATCGGCTTCAGTTCCGTTCCTGCATCAACACCTACGGCTACCGCAGCTAGCAAGCTTAGCGGCAAAATTGTCATCAACGGCTCCTCTGCTCTTCTGCCGTTGACACTTCAAGCATCAAGCGAGTTCAAAAAATTGAATCCAAAAGTAAAAATCTCAGCTTCCGCTGCTGGATCGATTACTGGACCGCAAGCTGTACGCAAAGGCATCGCAGACATCGGAGCAGTTGACTGGGACGCATCCAAAGATGTTCCAGGCTTCAAAAAATTCGAAGGCCAAGTTGCACATAAAGTAGCTATCATTCCTTTCGCAGCTGTTGTTAACAAAAACGTAACTGCAACAAACCTAACGACTAAAGACTTGCAAGGCATCTTCTCCGGTAAAATCAAGAACTGGAAAGAAGTTGGCGGCAAGGATGCTGATATCATCGTTGTAAACCGTACTTTCGGTTCCGGTACTCGTGTTAACTTCCAAGACAAAGCGCTTGATGGAACAGATTTCATGAGCAAAGGCGACAACTACAAAGAAGTAAAAACAAGCGGCGACATGAAGTCCGCAATTGAAACAACACCAAACGCTATTGGTTACATGGACCTTGCTTATGTAACAGACAAAATGACTGCTGTAAAAATCAACAACATCGAACCAACTGAAGCTAACGTTATTAACGGGAAATACAATGTATGGGGCTATGGCTACTATATGACAAAAGGCGAGCCAACTGGCGCTACAAAGGAATTTATTAAATACGTACAAAGCACAAAATTCCAAAATGGTTCGCTTAAAAAGCTTAAATTCATTCCGATCTCAGCTATTAAATAGTTAAAAACAAGAGGAGCGGTCGGCTTGCGCACAAGAGCGCTTAAGTCGATCGTTCTTTTCTTTCATCGCATGAATCATTATCCCCATTTATATTTTATTGCGAAACAAGCTTAGCTGCTCTAGAAACAGCTAGGGCGGGTTTCGCACAGAGGAGCCTATAATTTATGTTGGAGTCCACTCATGCTGCAAGGCAGCCGCGTCTCTCTTCTGAGCTCGGCAGCGCGATCTTGACTGGCAGCAGCAAGCCGTTTGACCGGAGATCGCGCTTGTTTTTCACGAATCGTATGTTTCGTTACTTGTGCATAGCAGCAGCCGGTTTTGTTTGCCTCATCCTCTTACTCATATTGCTGCTTATGTTCCGTACCGGCGTTTTGACATTCGGCAACATTTCACTAGCAGATTTCTTCTTTTCCACGGAATGGAATCCCGAAAATGAGCAATACGGCGCGCTTATTTTCATATTCGGCRCCTTCGCCCTGACAGCTTTGACGCTATTAATCTGCGTCCCTATTTCCTTAATCATTGCAGTATTTCTGTCTGTCTTTGTACCGCCGTGGCTTAAAAACATGCTGCGTCCGGTTCTTGACCTGCTCGTCGGAATTCCGTCCGTCGTTTATGGCTATTTAGGCTTGACCGTTCTTATTCCTCTGATTCGAAATGTTACCGGAAGCGGAATGGGCGATGGGCTGCTTGCGGCAGCGCTCGTGCTTACAATTATGGTTCTGCCTACTGTAAGCCGTATAAGTGATGACGCGATTAGCGCTGTACCAGCCAAATTCAGCGACGCTTCCTATGCATTAGGCGCTACTCGTTTTCAAACCGTATGGAGAGTATTGCTTCCTTCAGCCAAAAGCGGAATCATGTATGCCGTCATTCTCGGCATGGCGCGTGCAGTCGGCGAGACGATGGCTGTCGTTATGGTTATTGGCAATACGCCTCAACTGGCAGACAGCTTGCTCAAGCCTACCTCCGTTCTTACGAGCAACATCGTTATGCAAATTTCGAATGTTCCTTTTGATTCCACTTGGAACTATGCACTCTACTTAATGGGCTTCTTGCTCCTTGTTATTTCGCTGCTTATGATCGTTGCCATTCGCTGGCTTCAAAGAAAGGGGTCGCAAGTATGAAACAAGCTTTAGATATGAACCCATTAGCAAACCCCTTTAGCAGCAAAAAAGGACTTAACCGCTTTAAAGACCGTCTGTTTACAGGTGTTGTTTGGTCGTTAGGCATTTTAATCATCGCTTTTATATTTGGCCTTCTTTTTCTAATTCTTCAGGACGGTCTTCCAAAAATAACATGGGATTTCATATTCGGCTTGCCAAGCGAAATTGAAGAAGGCGGAGGTATCGGCCCTACTCTTCTTAACTCCTTCTACATCTTATTTATCTCTTTGCTCATCTCTATTCCGCTCGGAATGGCAGCTGGCATTTATTTGGCCGAATTTGCGCCTGACAATAAGCTAATCGGCTTCGTACGCATTTGCGTGGAAGGACTCGCTTCCGTGCCTTCTATCATTTTCGGCTTGTTCGGTATCGCTCTATTCGTTGAATACTTCGAGATTGGCTTGACCATCCTTGGCGGTGCAGTCAGTCTAGCTTTTCTTAACTTGCCTGTACTAACCCGCGTAACAGAGGAGTCCATTCGCGCTGTACCGAAAGAGCTGAAGAGCGCTTCCTTTGCACTTGGCGGTACGCATTTGCAGACTATTACTCGTGCACTTATTCCAGCTGCGCTTAACGGCATCATCACAGGGATCTGCCTTGTTGCCGGTCGCGCATTCGGCGAAAGCGCCGTAATCATCCTAACTGCTGGTGTTACGACATCCGGTGAAATGTGGGATTTCAGTCTCTTCTCGCCTGGTGCTACACTTGCCGTTCATCTGTGGTATGTACAATCCGAAGCCATTGTTGGCGACGCTCAGGAGATTGCTCAAAAAGCGGCAGCCGTGCTCGTATTCGTTGTCCTGCTGATCAACTTAGTGTTCCGTATCCCGCTTTGGCTGAATTCCCGCCGTATGAAACGCTCTTAAAAACTAAGCAGCTCAAGCTAAAACGCCTTCGGCGTCCTTTGGAAGCTGAAGCAGCTTTGACGGAGAAATATAAGCCTTCTATAAATATCAAACTTATAAATTCTTATATTTAAACAAATAAGTGATCGAGCAACTCCAGTCTTAGCCCTCCCCCGGCCTAGGCTGGAGTTTCTTATTTGGAAAATTACTGTAAAAAAGGTTACTATCCGCAACGCCATACGCTATAATTAATGAGTATGCACATGATTAGAGATAAGGCGGTGCTGCCACAATGGCGAATTTACCTAAGCTTACTATTGCAAAATCAAATCTTGAAAGATGGCATGATGGAATATCGGTTCTACTCCTGCTCTCGTCCGTCATCTATTTAATTGTAAAATGGCCTGATCTTCCGCAAACGATTGCCATTCACTTTAACGGGAGCGGCGAGGCTGACGGATGGGGAAGCAAAGCAGCACTCGTCATTTTACCGATAATCTCATTCCTTTTATTTGCTGGGCTTGCGCATTTACGCAAAATTCCACATGAATTCAATTACATGACCACCATTACAGAGCAAAATGCTCCATACCAATACAAAACCTCCATCCTTCTGCTAAGCTGGATCAAGCTTGAGATTGTAGCCTTATTCGCTTATGTGCAATGGGCTGCCATTCAAGTAGCTTCCGGAGGCGCCTCTAAGCTTGGCATATGGCTGCTTCCTGTGATCCTCGTCATTCTTATTGGCACKATTGTCTTTTATGTGATGAAATCAAAAAAATAAACCTGCTGCGGCGTTCTACCATATTGTAGTTTCCATCTGGATAACTTTTTCTGATAGAATGAATAACACAGGCTATCTATCGGAGGTTAAGATTTTGGACTACATTATATTGGATATTGAATTTAACGGACGAAAATTCGCAAGCGAATTACCTATGGAGGTTATTGAAATTGGCGCGGTTCGTCTCAATAGTTCACTTGAACAGGTAGATGAATTTTCCGCATTGATTAAACCGATTTATTTCTCCAAGCTGAACAGCTTCATTAAGAAAAAAACAGGCATTCCACAGGAAGACATCGACGTAGCAAGCCGTTTCCCGAAAGTAATCGGGGATTTCACCGCATGGCTCAAAAAAAGCGACTCCTTCCTGTTGTTCACTTGGGGCGGCGAAGATTTGAAGAGGATCGTCTATGATACGCGCATGCATAAGCTCGATGACAGCTTCTGGATGGCTGCCGATTATTTCGACCTTTTGAAGGGTTACATTCGATATAAGAACGTAACGAACGATGTCAGCGTCGAAGCTGCGCTCATTGATCTTGAAATCACAGCTGAAGGCTCGGCGCACCGGGCACTCGATGATGCTCGTATGACGGCTGAGGTATTCCGCAAAATTTTTGGCGAGCTGGATTTCGAGCTTAAGCAGCAGTTCAAGGATATGTACACGAATGCAAAGGAACGCAGAATGGTTAAAAACGCGATTCGCTCAATGAACGCGCAAAAGATCGTTCCTCAATGGGAAGTTTTCGCGGAACGTTATTTAGCAGGCAAAGCCTCATTCGAGGATGTAAGAAAAGTGACGGAGCTTCAGCAGTATTTTGACGCAGAACTCGAGAAGGCTGGGAAAACTTCAGCTGGACAAGCCGGATAGCCGTAAGAGCTGTTATGTTTGATCATAAATATAATAAAGCCCCCTGATCCTTCCATTGCAGATGCTGCAAATGGACTCAGGGGGTTTATAAGTATGGGAGAAATTACAACGATGAACCGCAGCACCAAGTCTTTAGCTACTTATGAATTGTTATACATTATTGGTATTATCGCTATATCCTTTTCTTCCATTTTCGTTCGTTGGTCAAATGCTGACGTTGCCGTCATCGCCATGTACAGGCTCTATCTAACTAACCTGATCATGCTGCCGCTCGTCTTTAAATACCGCACGGAAATGTTCCAGCTCAGTGCCAAGCAGTGGAGACTGCTCACCCTCTCCGGCGTCATGCTCGGGCTGCACTTCTTGTTATGGATGGCTTCTCTGCGGCTGACCACGGTCGCAAGCTCTACCGTTATTTTGACATTGGAGCCTGTTATGGTTATGCTCGGCTCCTACTGGCTGTTCCGTATTAAAGCAAATCGCATGATGCTGTGGGGGATGGGGATCGCGCTGATCGGCTCCATCGTTATTGCATCGGGAGACTTTTCCCTCTCAAGGGATGCGTTGATCGGCGACGTTTTGTCCTTTCTAGGCGCAGCTGCTGTTGCTGTTCATATGATGATCGGCAAGGAATTGCGTAAGGATATGAGCGCATTTACTTATAATTTCTGGGTATTCGCACTTGCTGCGACTTCACTCGCCGTCTACAATCTCGTTCGCGGCAATTCCTTTACAGGCTACAGTCCGCAGGAATGGGGCATTTTCTTGCTGCTTGCGATCGTACCGACGCTGTTCGGGCATTACTTGTTCAATTGGCTGCTGAAGCATATGAGCGCAGCAGCCGTTTCCATGGCTGTACTGGGTGAACCCGTCATCGCCTCCTTGCTCGCTTGGGCTCTATTAAAGGAAGCATTAACGGCTTATCAAATGGCAGCCGGCGTACTCATCTTGTTCGGCGTGTGGCTATTCATACGTCATGGCAAGGAGTAGAAGCTAAGAGCTGCAGCAATTATCGAATTTTTAAAATGGATTAGATCCTCATAATACAAACAGCGGCAGATCTGGACGAGAAAATAAGTCCTGACTGCCGCTGTTTTATTAAGCTGTAGTGCTCCGTTAACTTAACCATAAGAAAGCTTGCTGCCAAAGCCAAACAGCTCCCTTTTCAGCTCAATTATCCTGCCCTTCTGTCTGAACAATCCCCTACAAATGCATGGTAATTGCACTATAAATCAATAATAATCCCATGAATATATTGAACTTTTTCTCATGTGCAGCGAGAAATTTTTGAAATAATGCACCAAAAACAGCCCAGCAGGATGTGGCTACCAGTCCTACAAAGGCAAGGAACATCGAAAACAATAATAAGCCTATATTTGATTTGTAAAATGGCATGATGAACGTCGAAATCGCTGTGATCCCGTATAATATCACCTTAAAATTAACGAACTGCAGCAGCATGCCCGATAAGAATGAATTCAGCTGCCCATGATTATCTCCATCACTACGGTGTGGTTTACTCTTCATTATTTTAAATGCAAGATAAGTCATATACAGGCTTCCTAATATATTCATGAAAAATTTCATTTTAGGAACGAAGCTATATAATAGCAGATTGAAATAACAACATAAGAGCATTAATAGTAAGAAACCAGTTGCTACACCAAACAGAAAACGAATAGACTTCTTCATTCCATATCGGCTCGCATTAGACATCGCCATGATATTATTTGGCCCTGGCGTAAATGTATTCACAATAACATAAATCAAAAAAGGAGCTAAAGCCATTATTTAAATCCGCCTCTCGTGTGCTATACTTGAACAAGATGTACTCTTTAACGCATGTACGTTATGATTATACAATACGAACGCTATATAGCACAATCGAGGAGGCTAATTATTTTGGAAGACATCAATTATGTACTTGCCAATAACCTAAAACACCTGCGGGAGCTACAAAAGCTTAGTCTTGATAAGGTAGCAGAAATGACAGGGGTCAGCAAAACGATGTTAGGACAAATCGAACGCGGCGAATCCAACCCTACTATTGGAACCGTTTGGAAAATAGCTAATGGTTTAAAAGTTTCATTCACTTCCCTCATTAACGAGCCGCAATCCGATACAGTCATCGTTCGCAAAAATGAAATACAAACACTAACGGAAGATAACGGTAGATTTCTGCTTTATCCGTTTTTCCCCTTTGAAGAAGGCAGACGATTTGAAATGTATTCCGTTGATATGGAAATAGGCGCTTATTTGAGTTCTGAATCACATAGAGAAGGTACACAGGAGTTTTTAACCGTGTTTGAGGGTGAGCTTACCGTTCGTGTAAATAATGAAGAATATACAGTGAAAACGGGCGATTCCATACGTTTTACAGCCGATACTCCCCATGTCTATCACAATTCAGGTGATTGTATTGTGAGAATCAGTATGGTCATTTATTATCCGTCTTAACAAGAGGCTGTTCCATAAGTAGAATACTCTACTTTTGGAACAGCCTCTTTTGTTTTAATCAACTACTGATTGCTGGAAGGAAATTGCCAAACCATTGTAGTAAGTCGTTTTTTCTCGGTATCGGCAGGAACTGCCAAAAAATGTTTGCGCTCCAAATACTCCATTACCGCAAAAACAAGCGTCATCCCATCATTCATTGCTTTGTACACAATCTCTTTATCCGATATAAATGATGGCGCATCCTTTCTGCATACGGATATCATATCCTCATAGATTTGATCTACTTTCTTTTTGAAGTTGTTCTCATGAAATGCTTGATCCAATATACGTTTCAGCGCTTTATGCTGGGAGGCATTAAAGTATGGAACCAAACATTCAAGCTTGCCGCTCTCCATGGATACAAAACCCTTTTCGACGAGTCTGCTAATTATGATCCGATCATATTCCGAGTGTGAAGCTCCGCTCTCTATAAGCTCTACGACCCTTGATAAGTCATCCAGATCGGGCGCGTTAAAGTCTCTCCACGTCATACCCGACCACCACGATTCCATCTGAAGCCCGCCATGGTAATGGCTGTTGCGCGTTTTAATGCCGTTCGTTGCATATTTGCGAACAATCTCATGGTTAGGCAAACTGCTCCGATACTCCTCATCGCTATAATGAATAGAAGCAGTCACAATATATTTCCCACCATCTTTTTTTTCATCCGGCTGATATTGCACATAATAGGCTTCTTCTTTCACTTGATAATACTGCGTCCAAATAGCATAAGGGATGAAAGCCCATAGAAGGAACGTTTCGTTCAAATGCGTCCCATGAAAATCTAAAGTGCGTATTTCTTCCAGTTTTCCCGCTACACATGCGTAAATTTCTTCCGCCAGCTCTTCGGCTTTCGATTTAAAATAACTCGTTTCCGCAGACAAGCTTCTCATCGTCTCAATAATAAAGTTCGTCTGGTACTTCCCTTTGCCTACTTGCCGCACTAAATCCGATTTCTCCAGCTTCTGAAGCTCATCTTCGACATAGGCACTGGCAGCCCCAATTTTGCGCGCGATCTCTTCAATGGTCAAAGGTTTTTCATAAATTGCAACACAGATATTCGATGTTAGCATGGCATTGAAATAACAATTGGGCTCATTATTTGGACCTGGAGTTCCACAGTGGCCAACCATCATCCTCACCGGTTTATAACTTAATCGATCAGCAGCTTGCTCCATTTTTATTGCCTCCTTCAGCTTTTTACGCACTTCAAAGAGATGCCACTTCACCGTCCCTGCCGCAATCTGCAAATGCTTCGCGATTTGCTCGATACTCTGCCTCTCATAATAATATTGAATCGTAATGTCACGATGGAGACGAGACAAATAAGCGATTTCAATGCGCATATTTTCCAGCAGCTCTTCCATATCCGCCGTAAAAAGCTCACTGTTTCCGTTCTCTAGGGATGATATATAATCGATATTTGCATGGTTCCAATGCCGTTTTTCCTTCGCCAAATAATTGCTCCATGTGAAGCAGCAGATCGTGTGAACCCATGCGTCCATGTTGTCCACCTGCTTGCCTGTCTGAAGCGAGCGATAGAGCGCTAACCATATTTCTTGGGACAAATCCTTTGCATTTTGTTCATGTCCCGTTTTCGAGAGAGCAAAGCCGAATATCTTTCTCGAATAGCTTTGCAGAAGCGATTCATCGATCAGGATATTTGCTGTCATGCGGCACCTCCTTTGGCAGTCGTATGGTATATAAGTAGCTGCACCAATCAATCGGTTGGTCATTTTATAAAAAAAACATTATTTTTCCATAAGGAAAATCAATTTGCTGCCCCAGCTTCTTCCTGTTACGGTTGAATAGTACAGTAAATTCATAGGTTTTATTGCTCTTATTTTAATTAGGGAGGTTATGATATGCTGCTTTCCAAAATATTGCCGAAGACTGCTCAGATGCACCCAACAAAAAAAGCAATGAAGGATAAGAATGAAACCCTTACTTATGAACAGTTATTTAATAAGGTTAACCGTGTCGCTCAAGGATTTCATAATCTCGCAATCAAGCCAGGTGAACGAATCGCAATGATTAGTTCTCCATCACCGCAGCTTGCTATCGCCGAACTTGCTGCGGTTGCCATTGGTGCCATTCCTGTAACGATTTTTCCCGGGTTAGCCGCAAATGAAATCAAAAATATTGTTCAAGATGCTGCTCCCACTGCGCTAGTCTACAGCTCCGAACAATCTCAGCTATTAGAAGCCTTATCTTCACTGCCAATTGCGCATTTCATTTCATGCACCTTAGATCAGTCCCCCCTATCATTGCAGTCCTTTATGGTTCATTGTCCCGCTCTCATGGAATGGCATGAAGCTGAACCAGATGATGTGGCGCTTATTATTTATACAGGCGGTACGACGGGACGATCCAAAGGTGTCATGCATTCTCACCGCCATATTCGCAATTGGTCCTTTATGAACCTAGAGAGGGGCGGCGGGCATAACGCTTCTAAAAAATCGATCGTGATGAATCAAGCCCATTTAACCGGCCAGTTTGTTTTGTGGACGACCTTATTTGAAGGCGGCTGCCTCATCTATCTGAATGAATATCCCGTTCGAGCTGAAGAAATTGTTGATATCATAGAACGGGGTCAAATTAAGTTTTTGGGTACTGTGGGGCTATTATTTCGAGATATTGTCCTTATGGAAAATATCAAATCCCGCAGCCTGCAATCCATCGAAGGCATCTCTTGCGGCGGCGCGCCCATCAGCGAAAATGTATTTCATCAAGCGTTAACTATTTTTCCGAATGCACAAATTACTGAAGTATATTCTCAAACAGAAAGCGGACAATTTATTAGTTTTTTAAACATAAACCAATGTTTCCATGAAGGAAAGCTAAATCGATTAATATCCGTTGGCAGTCCAGCCAACATGCCGTATTGGGGGCAAAAAGCATTTCAAATTCGTATTATTGACGAGCTCGGCCAAGATGTTAAACAAGGAGAAACTGGCGAAATTTTATGCAAAGGAGAGCAAATCATGCTTGGCTACTGGAATAATCCAGTGGAAACAAACCATGCCCTGAAGGATGGGTGGCTCTATACGGGTGACTTAGGCAGGTTTGATGAGGATGGTTATTTGTATCTCATGGATCGAAAAAAAGATATCATTATTGTTGACGGTGCAAATGTTTACTGCTCAGAAGTAGAGGAGGCACTTAGCAAGCATCCTTCTATTCGTGAGGTTGCTGTAATTGGAACGCCCTTATTAGTGGATGGCGAAGAAGTAACTGCGGTGGTGTCCCTTAAGGGCGATGCAGAGCTGACTTTAACTGATCTAAAAATATTTTGCCATGAGCAGATTGCTCCATTTAAAATTCCAACGCGATTGGAAATCGTTGCCTCTCTCCCAAGAACGTCCGTCGGGAAGCTGAACAAGGCGGAGCTGAAGAAACCGTATTGGCTCGGCAGAACACGTATGATTAATTAATGTTTATCTCATTAATTATTTTGGATGCCTAACGTGGTGCAAGCCCTTCAATTCGGTATTTTTTCTCCCAATCGGCATATTCACTCGATTCAATCCTAATGATTTTTGTTTGGGAATGATCAATAAATTCATATTCAGATGGCTCATTAGATTTCTTCAGAGACAGATGTTCTTTCATAAACGCTGCGGCTTCTTCATCAACGACCAAGCCGTCCATTTCATCCTCAGATACGATCCTTAATGGCACTTCATGTTCAATTCGAATAGGTTTTTCTTTTTCATTATAAGTGATCGCAACAATGATAGTCTTCACTCCGCACGATACTGGGCTTGTCGTAAATAGCTCAACGATCATGTTATTTATTATCATCGGATTAGATACGACGATCTCCTGAATATCCGTCTCCTCATATCCGCTCAAATTGTGTAGCCGATGAATGCCGCTTGGCAGCGTAAGCTGAACACGAACATCATCCGCATCACGGATTGGAGAAAGCTGAAGCCAAAGATGTTTCATGCCTTCTTCATTTTCCATAATTGATTTGGTGAACCTAGTTTGAATCATCACTTCACTTCTCCCTTCAGCATTTGAGAGATCGTCTCTACCATTTTCACTCGGAGTTCCGCCGAAATTCGTGGGCTCATCGAAAGAATGACATCATCATTAATGACATGGGTATCGTTGGTTAGCATTTTTTTGGAGCGATAAAGCTGAAGATTCTCGCCTATTTTGGAAATCTCATCTATAGAGAGCTCCTTCAGCTTTTCTTGGATAGCAGCCAGCGTATCTCCGCTATGGATTAACGTCAGAATCGCACGAAAGTAACTAATGTGGCTGCTCGTATAAACTCTTTTGTTCCCAACAAGCTCTAACGGGGGAACGATCCCGATCTGGGTATAATACCTGACGGTTCTCAAATTCATCTCAGGATCTTCCTGCTGGAGAATTTCCGAAACTTGTTTCGCTGTGAATGTGTCCATCTTTTCACCTCATTTCAAATTATCGACGATCAATTTAGTTACAGTTGACTGTATTAGTTACAGTATACTGTAATACAAGTCACGATGTAAAGATATTGATTGCTTAACTCGGCAATACAACAACGCCAACAAAAGCCGGGTCTCCAGAAGGAGAAGCCCGGCTTTTGTCTGTTTCAGCAACTACATCATGTTAGACATAATGATTTGCCAACTTTCTAACCCTTACATTAAAGAAATGCTTATTTCCCTAAAAGCTTATAGATGACCTGTGCACTTTCTGCACGTGTCATTTTCCCTTTCGGCGCAAATGTTTCGTTTGCTCTGCCTTGAACGAGCCCTAGCTTAGCAGCAGCCGCAACCGATGCTTCCGCCCATTTGCTAATTTGGCTGCTGTCAGTGAATGTTGTTTCCTCTGCCGCCGAAGCTGCAGCCGCTCCCTTTCTAACCTCATACGCTCGCATGATCATGACAGCCATTTCCTCGCGGCTTATCGTTTCATTTGGTGCAAACGCCGAGTTGCTGCGGCCTTTTATAATGCCTAGCTTGCTAGCTGTCGCCACATAAGCGGAATACCATTTGCCCACTTCTACATCGCTATAGCTTGCCGTGCCTTCAGCTTTCACTCCAAGAGCACGGATAAGCATAGCTGCAAATTCTGCTCTCGTTACGTTAGCTTGCGGTGCAAACTGCTTCTCATTAATGCCCGAAACAATGTGCTTCGCAGCCAGTGATTTAATCGCTGCGTTAGCCCAGTGACTAGCTGGCACATCCGTAAATGATTTATCGTACTCAAGAACTGCATATTTACTGAAATGGAATACCTCAGCCGTAATCATCTCAACCTTAAGCGTGCCACCGATGTATTCCAGCTTGCCAGCATCACTCACATAATAGATACCAACGATGTCTTGGTTTGCGTTCGGGTTAAGCTGGAAGCTGAGTAGGATTGGCTTCTCAAACTTCGTAACCGGAATCACTTTTCCAGCCTTCGTTACGATGCTTAAGTTGAAATCATAAACCAGAGAGCCCGCTTTCAGCTTAGCTTGAACATCCTGAGTTCGGTCAACCAAAGCGTCCGCATCTGCAGTATTCAACGGTTTTGCCTCGAATACGATACGAGCCCCGTCCGCTTCACTCACAGACACAAGTCCTTTAATAGAAGCCAATAGTTCATTTGACAGCGTCATTGTAATGCCAGCTGCCTTCAGCTCCAAGTTATTGCCTGCCAGTACTGCTGCTGCATCAAGCGGCAATTGTACCGAATGTTTTCCATCGACAAATTGTACCGACACTTTACCATCCTTGCCGCTGCGCAAGATGTCATTATCAATCACTTGGACATCAGCTGGCTGTGGTGTAATCGGCGTCGTAGGTGTTGGAACATTATCCGCTACCTCACTCAAAATAACCGTTCCGCCTTCGTTTCTGCCCGGCACTTCAACCGTCACCTGTCCATTATCCTTCACCGTGTAAACCGTTCCGCTGTACTCATCCTTTGCCTTAGCTCCAACTGCGAAAGGAACTTCCAGCGTAACCGACTTGCTCTCCACGGCTGTGTTAATGATCGTTACAATATTTACGCCGTTAAATTGTTTATTAAATGCTAAATAGGCTAGTGTATCCGATCCAGCAAGCTTGGTACGCAAGCCTTTCGAATAAACCTTCGAGAACTTCGCCCGAATATTGAGCAGCTTCTCGTAATGATCATGCAGTGCTTGTTCTGCCGTCAATTGATCCCATGGCATATCTGAACGGTTTTCGCTTAACAAGCCTGCTTTCAAGTCACGAGCATTAGGACCTGAGCGGCCAAGCTCCTCGCCGTAATAAATGACGGGCTGGCCTTTCGCCGTGATTTGAAGGGCTGCTGCGATTTTCAGCTTGCCTTTGTCTCCTTTCACAAACTCAGACAGGAAACCATCCTCATCGTGGCTGCTTAGGAACTGCCCCATCATTGCTGTGTTATCCAGCTTCGTTTCCCGGTCTGCTAGATAAGCATCGACAGCATCAATCTTCCCATCTGTAAAATCTTTGGCTCTGTCATTAAAGCTAAAATCGAGCAAGCTGTCCATTTGGCCGCTGCGCAGCATGCCGCCGTCACCGTCGATTGAAGCGCCAAAATTTTCACCGATCAGCTTGAAGCTTGGATCGATAGTCGTCAACGCATTTTTGAACGCTTTCCACGTTGTGCTCTCTACATGCTTCACTGTATCCACGCGGAAGAAATCAATCGTGTCGCCGCGATCCGTTCTAGCACGCTCCAGCCAGCCTGCTTGCCATTCAATCATTTTCTCACGAACGGCAGGGTCCTCTGTCTTGAAGTCCGGCAAACCATCCAGTTCTCCTTCAATTGGATTGGTGCTGGCTTGAACGCTATTTGTTCTGAGCATCCCTTCAAAGCGAGCTTTGTCCTCCGGCGTAATGCCTGGACGGTTATCCTCAGCTTTTAAGCCGTAGCCGGTATGGTTAAGCACCACGTCGACCATAATTTTGATGCCCTTGTCGTGAGCTTTGTTAATTAGTTCCTTAAACGTATCCATATCACCCAGATGCTCATCAAGCTTCGTGAAATCTTTAGCCCAGTAGCCATGATAGCCGTACTGCTTGGTGTTAAAATCTACGCCTTTGTTGAAATCGATATTATCGACAATCGGAGTGATCCACAGCGTATTAATGCCCAGCTCCTGCAAATAATCCAGCTTGTCGATCATGCCTTGGAAATCACCGCCGTGGTAGGCTTCAAGGTGATCTTTATCTACATCCGCATTATTGGCCCAATCCCCATCCGCAAACCGATCAGTTAGCGCGAAATAGATACGCGCCTCATCCCAATCAAAGTCGAGATTGCCAGCAAAGGTTCTAGCTTTTACCGTTATTGTGGCTGTATGCGTGTGCTTGTTGCCGTACTCATCGATGAGTGTAACGGGTATTTCTTTTACTCCCGCTGTAACTGTGTCTTTCACGGCAATCGTTTGTGCAAACAGCTTGGTGTCGAAAGGCACTTTAGCTAATCCACCTACTGCCGTTAAATCCATATACCCTTCAGTAAATACGACTTCTTCTGATGCTGATGCCTGTAATTTGAGCACCGCGCTTTCATTATACGAAATCGCAGCTGGATGAACCGATGTCGTCATCGTTACGACAGGCTTCCGATACGTAATGACTGATTTGCCATTGGTCGTATTTTTGGGATCGGTTATTTCAACGGTTGCTTCGTCTTTCTTCTTCACAAGGAAGGTATATTCGTTTGTGCCGCCTTCTACATTTGCAAGTGAATAAGTAAACCACTCCTTCGCAGCATCATAAACCATTTCATGCTCTGCACCATTCACCTTTACCTTAACCCCGGTCAAATCACTTGAGCGTCCTTTTTCAAATAGAGCATCATCCCGGTACAGGAAGGTAATGCCACCATCTTTTAGAACTGGTCCGGTGATAGTTGGCAAAATACCCAGCTGATTTACCATACTCGTTATATTTACTTTCGTAAAAGCAGCCCCTGGCGAGATCGGAATCACGCGATCGTCTGGTATATCCTGCTTCGCCGTGTTCCAGTCTGTTCCTTTACGAAGCACGAAGCCCACATTGGTCGCATCCTGCGAAATTTCAAGCATGACTGTTGCAATGCCATTTTCGATTTTATCAAAGTTGATTTGATCATTTTTCACACCGGTGTTCCATATCCACATATTCCAGTCCTGATAGTTTTTATCCGGACGAATGTAGTTGATTTGGACATACCGTTTGATTGATTCCGTTTTTACAGCAACTACAGCGCTCACGGATATTCCGTTATACGTAGCTGTGATCGTTGCATTTCCTAAGCTGTTTGCCTTAACAAGGCCTCCTGTTGTTACAGAAGCAATATCGGGCTTATTCGAAGAATATACAACACCGCTCGTTACTTTTCTTTTGCTGCCGTCGCTGTATTTCGCATAAACTACCGTTTGATGGGTCGTTCCAACCTGCAAAGGATAGTTAGCGTTATCCAGCTCAAGCGCGTTCAGCACAGGCGCTGCCGCTTCCATCTTAATAATGACTGCGGTCAACGGCTCAAGCATAATCGAGCTCGCTGTCAGCTCAAAGCCGGATGGCACAGAAACCGCCGAAATCCCCGCTTCATCATTATCTACTAGCACTGTGCCTGTAGTTAAATCCTCTGATAACGTTAGCGTTCTTGCTGTACGATCAGCATTCATAAATACATAATAATTGCCGGTGCCGTCTGTTGCTTTATTTTTGTAGCCAATCACAAGATCGTTATCTTTCATTTCCTTCGCAGGAATGAGCGTGACATTGGAATCAACGAGGTCCTTTTCGCCTAAACGGAAGGCATCCGTATGTTTCCGAAGTTCAATTAGTCCTGCTGTGTACTCCTTCGTTACATGATTGACTGGATATTGCTCAGCATTCGTCGCCTTCTGCCAGTCAAATTTATTGATTGCATCGGAGGAATCATAGGAATCATGAATGAAATAACCAAATGAGGTTCCGGCTGCATCTTTCAGCTCGTGGTATTTCTGCTCCGGCACTCCTGCCCCAAGCCACTGCTTCGTTCTGCCATATTCTTGACCAGCATGAAGGAAAGCCGTACCTTGAGAGGTTAGAATGAGCAAATTGCCCAGACGTATCCGTTTATGAATTTCCAGATCATTAGCCGCTATAGCCGGGTCTTTCTTAATCGACTGGGCAATAACATCATACAGCGGCAAGTTGTCATGGGCTTCAATATACTGCACCATGTCTCCCGGGTCATCAGCAGGCGTGTTGCTTGGCTGCCCCTTGATATTATTCAGGATCGTCGCCACGCTTCTTGCTCCACCTGTTATAAATCTTGGCTCGCCCTCCGAGCCGAAACCGGATTTCAATTCATTACGAATCTCATCGGAGAAAACGCCTACGCTGTCTGTTTTATCCATCCATTTTTGGTCTGCGCCTTTGCCCTTCAAAGCAGGATCAGAAGCATCGCCCCCGAACGTTACCCAGCCTTCACCGATAAACAAGGCATTCGGATTAATACTCGCTGCTGCATCGTAAGCATTCTGCACGGAATCATAGGTAGCGTCGCCCATCATATCCCAGCGCATGCCGTCGATTTTATATTCATCAAACCAGTACTTAACCGAATCAACCATTAGCTTCTCCGCCATTTTGTGAGAGGTAGCAAGGTTGTTGCCGAATCCGCCGATGTTGTTACCATTTGCATCTTGGAATGCGTAGTAATTAGGTACGATATCGTTTAAGAAGCTTGCTTTGGCCATATGGGTGTAGACGACATCAAGGACAACCCCCATACCTTCATCATGAATCGCATCAATGAGTCCTTTTAATTCCTTTACTCTCAGCTCGGGATCTGCCGCATCCTCCGAATAAGCGCCATCCGGTGAGAAGTAGCTATGCGGATCATAACCCCAGTTGTATTCGTTGTTTTGTGCAGAGTATTCCAGTTCTCTTGTTCCCATCTGAGCTTCGTCGCCATAATACCAAGCCATAACTGGAAGCAGCTGAATATGAGTAACGCCTAATGATTTAATATAAGACAGCTTATCCTTGAACGCGTTATAAGAGCCCCATCTCGCATTAAGATCATCAGCTACGGATGGATCGGACGTAAAGTCTCTAATATGCGCCTCCCAAATAATCGCGTCCTCTCGTTTYTCATAGCCGTCAATTTTGGCAAAATCATAGTCTGCGGCAGGATCAGTCGCACCTAGATCAACGATTGCCGCTTTGCCAACTGCATCGCCATCTGGACCGGTTTCACCTTTCGTATTCACTCTAAACTCCGCCATCGATTTCGCGTACGGGTCGAGTACTTGTTTCGTAACCCCATCATTCGTCACTTCATATTGATAAAAATACCCCTTCAGATCGGTTATGTCTTGACCTGTGAGATCAGTTGGCGCGATAGCTGCCGTCCAAACGCCTTTGTCGCCTTTCGTCAAACTAGCACTGCCAACTAGCTTAGTGGAATCGGCTTTATCATAGACATTGGCTACGACTGAGCTTGCTTTTGGCGCCCACAGCTTCAGAACGACGCTGCCAGAATGATAGCTAGCCCCAAGATCATTTCCTTCGTAGTTGTAAAGCTCATCAAGCATTCTCCAGCCTGCAGCTGCGGATACGGTTCTCCCTTGATAAGTTACGTTCAGAGGCGTTTGATCCAGCTGAATGTTGGCCGAGACCATAGCTGTTTTTTTATCAGCATTCAACACCACTTGATTAATCGATACAGCTGTACCGTTCTTATCCGTAATAGTGATCGCATTTTTCAATTCCTCTGCTGCGAGACCGTCGGTCATCGTGAATCCGAGAAGGAGTTTGCTCTCGGATAAGATCTCTGCGGACTCAAGGGCTGTAGGCAGTTCCCAGTAAGGGGACACGTATACATTATTATCTCCCTTCTTGATCCAGAGCTGATTGTAACGATTTACAAGACTGAAGGAGCGATTGCCTCCATCCTTATCCGCATCGCCCAAGGTGCGATTAACGACAATAAAACTAATTTTTTGCGCGTTCTCTTGAAGTGGAATATCGACATAGCTGCCATAACGGTCAACCTGTTCCTCTGTAAAAGCGGATGCGCCCGTTGGCCAGCCTGTCGAAGGAGTTGCCACCTGATCCCACAGCCATAAACCGTAAGCACTCTGTTTTTTATCGTCTCTTACATAGTGAATACGAACGGTATTAGCTGGGAGCTCTACCGGCTCGAAATAAGATACTTTATCGGAGTTCTCCTTAATCCAAATTTCATTTACTGCAGGGGAGCTTATCGCTACCGCTTTATCGCCGCCATCCTTAGCTCCATCTAATCGATTAACGATAAGGAAGCCCACTTTTTTGGCATTCACAGCTATCGGAATATCAACATAAGCACCATAGCTGTCTATCTTATCTGCTGGAAAAGCTGTTGCGCCACCCGGCCAGCCTGTTGAAGGAGCGGCAACCTGCTCCCATGTCCATATTCCTTGATTCTCATAAAGAGCATCTGCCCGATTGTAATGAATGCGCAGGTGGTTAGCCGGAATCGGATCGAGGTTCGGGTCAACCGGATCTGGACTCGGACTCGGTTCAACTGGCGCTTTGAAATCTGCTGATACTACTTCTGTATTCGCATTATATTTAAACGTTACTGGAAGATCGGCAGGAAGACTAAGCAATTGATCATCCTTTGGATACGTCTGGTCATCCCAAGTCGATCCAAGCACGATTTTGAATTTGTAATCCCCTTTGGGTACATCTTTCGTTATCGTGTAGACGCCATCCAGATCGGTATCAGTCAAAACAGATAGCGCCGATTCTGGTGCCCAGTTACTTGGTTCCCCTAGCGGAACCTGCAAAGTCCCAACAATCCGAGGCAGCTTGTCGCTGGCTACCTGGGTGTAATAGGTAGAATCCGCAATTTTATGTGTATCGTGGTTATAATAAAAAGTCACTTCTTTCTCTTCGGAGAGTGTCAGCTTAATATTGCCGCCGCTATCCACACCGCTTGGATTCGTGTAATTACCAAAGCCATAGCTTTCCAACCAGCCTCCATTTAGAGCAACTTTATATTCATATGTGCCTGCTGGCAGCGTAGCCTTAAACGTATAATAACCGCTGCCGCTATCGCTCATCTTGGTTACCTCGGCTTTCGGGTCCCAATTCTCGCTGTTACCGAGCCCCTTCTGCAAGTCGCCGACAAGAACAACCTGAGTTGGTGCCGCGGCGTTCGTATGTAGCGGTATTGCGCCCACTATCGACCAGATCATAGCTGCAATAAGCATGATAGACATCATTTTCTTTCGTTTTAAAGCAAAGCCCATTTGGATGAACCTCCTCAAATTATGATCATTGCACCTTTCAATCATCAACTCGCACCTTCTGACTACACCAAAGTTCGTTAAAACAACACCCCCTGACTTCTGTCTAAACAGCTATAGATTTTATGCAAGCGTTTGCACAAATAACATAATTAATGCAAACTTTTTAACCGCTTCTTCTACAACAGCTGTTCCAGTCATAAAAGCGCAATGAAAGCGTTTGCTGATTCCCATATTAATACTCAAAATAAAGCGCTGTCAATTGTTTTTCTCACCTTTTACCTATTTCGACACGGAAATTCACCTTTTTCTCCTGAAATGACAACGTTTGCACAAAATGTTGCACAACCTTCTTTTCTCATCCCCTCTCTCTATTCAGCACTTTGTTCCGTGCCATTTATGGCATACATAGGGATTTTCCTATACAATTCATAGTAATAAACTTTTAAAAAAGCGGTGACTCTATGTTTAAACTATTGTTAATTGAAGATGACACAACGTTATTTAACGAGATAAAAGACCGATTATCCCAGTGGTCATATGAGGTACATGGCATATCGGACTTTGAGAAAGTGATTCAGCAATTTACCGCGATTAAGCCGGACCTCGTGATCATCGATATTCAGCTTCCAAAATTCGATGGATTTCATTGGTGCAGAATGATACGTTCCCACTCCAACGTCCCGATCATCTTCCTATCCTCGCGAGACCACCCGACGGACATCGTCATGTCTATGCAGCTTGGAGCGGATGATTATATACAAAAGCCCTTTCACTTCGATGTGCTCATCGTCAAAATACAAGCTATTCTTCGGCGGGTATACAATTACAATACCGAACATATCGAGCTTAAAACCTGGTGCGACGCAACGGTTGATTATGAGAAAAATCTGGTCTCCAATCATAAAGGCTCCATTGAGCTTACCAAAAATGAGATCTTTATTTTAAAAATGCTCATTGACCGTAAAAATAAGATTGTTAGCCGAGAAGAATTGATTAATAGCTTATGGGATGATAAAAGGTTTGTCAGTGACAACACGCTTACTGTGAATGTGAACCGGCTGCGCAAAAGGCTCGATGAAATTGAACTGGGCCGTTTTGTTGAAACGAAAATTGGACAAGGCTATATGGCTGTTGAAGAGGCGCATGATTATGATTAGAAAATATATAGTGGAACGGCGCAGCTGGATTCTGTTGTTTATTATTTTGCAGCTGCTGATTCTTGTTTGTGCTTATGTAGATTCAACGATTCCCCTGCAATCGATGATCTATCTCTTTTATTTATCTTCGATTATTTTTATCATCCATTTCGTCATCCGGTATCATAAAGAAACAAGGTTCATCAGAAGCTTAGAGGAGCGAGACATCAGCCTGGATACTACGAGCATGGCTGAGCCGGAGAGCCCGTTTGAGAAAGTGATCGAAAAAAGCATGACGAATCAAGCGGAACTGCTGAAGCACGCTGCAATGAACAATCGGATGATTTTGGAGCATGAGAAGGATGAGCTGTTATCTTGGATACACGAGGTAAAAACGCCGCTAACCGCGATGCGTCTCATGATAGACCGTATACAGGATGAAGGAATGAAAACGCATTTGACGTATGAATGGCTGCGAATTCACCTCCTGCTCGACCAGCAGCTCCATCAGAGACGCATACCGTTTATTGAAAATGATATCTATATCGAAAACACCGATTTGGAAACGATCATCTTCGATGAAATCAAGACGCTGCAATCATGGTGTATCCAGAAGGGGATAGGCTTTGATATTCAATTGGATGAACCGAAAGCGCTGAGCGATGCGAAATGGCTTTCCTTTATCATCAGACAGATTTTAACCAACGCTGTAAAATATAGCCCGCCATCTGATATCGTGATCAAGAGCTATCAGCGGAATCAGCAGACTATCCTCGAAATTATTGATAATGGACGCGGCATCGACCCGAAGGATCTGCCTCGCATTTTCGATAAAGGCTTTACATCGACGACGATGCACCAAGACAGCGCCGCAACAGGCATGGGATTGTATTTAGCTCAAAAAGCAGCTCAATCGCTGTTGATCCGTGTCCATGTCAAATCTGAGCTTGGAGCAGGAACAGCGTTCACCTTAACTTTCCCGCAACGAAATGAATTCGTTCGTATCACAAGCATGTGACAACATTGTCACATGCTTCTATTATTTGTTCGGTCATTCGAAGGAACTAATCGGACATTCGATTTACAATACAAGTAATAGACCTAGGGAGAGTGTTAATCACATGTTCATTCTGGAAGCAACCAAAATTCATAAAATTTATGGAAATAAATTCAATAAGCAGGAAGTATTATGCGGGCTTGATATTAGCATTGAAAAAGGGGAATTCGTCAGCATCATGGGCGCATCCGGCTCAGGAAAAACAACCTTGCTTAACGTGCTTTCATCGATTGACCACATTAGCAGCGGCTCGATTAAAATCGAAGGGAAAGTTATTTCTGGGTTAAAAGAAAAACAATTGGCTGAATTTCGTAAAAATCGTTTAGGCTTTATTTTTCAGGAATACAATTTGTTAGACACGCTAACGGTCAAAGAAAACATTTTATTGCCGCTGTCAATTACGAAGACGCCAAAAAAAGAAGCCGAGCGTAAATTTCAGGCGGTAGCGACCGAGCTTGGCATTTATGAGCTCCGCAATAAGTATCCCAATGAAATATCTGGCGGTCAAAAGCAACGTACATCCGCTGCAAGAGCCTTCATTCATGAGCCAAGCATTATTTTCGCTGACGAACCGACAGGTGCCCTTGATTCCAAATCCGCCTCTGATTTACTGAACAAGCTGAGTGGTTTAAATCAAAAAAGACAAGCTACAATCGCCATGGTCACTCACGATCCGGTAGCTGCCAGCTATTGCAGCAGAGTCATCTTCATCAAGGATGGACAAATCTATTCTCAGCTTTATAAGGGAGAACAAACGCGGCAAAAATTCTTCAACGATATTATGGCAACACAAAGTGTACTAAGCGGGGTGCACCATGAGCATTAATCAACTCATTTTCCGCAATCTAAAAAAGAATCTAAAAAATTATTATCTCTATGTGTTTGCTCTCGTGTTTAGCGCTGCTCTTTATTTCGCCTTTGTCACCCTGCAGTTTGATCCTGCCATGGATGAGGCGAAAGGCTCTGTTAAAGGGGCTGCCGCCATTAAGACTGCTTCTTATTTGCTTGTTGGAATCGTTTCTATTTTTCTGCTGTACGCCAATACCATCTTTATTAAAAGGCGCAGCAAGGAAATCGGCTTATTTCAGCTTATCGGAATGACCAAAAACAAAATTTTCCGCATTCTGACGCTGGAAAACTTTTTTCTTTATTTCGGCTCCATCCTGCTGGGGGTTCTGGTCGGTTTCTCTGTGTCCAAATTAATTATTATGATTTTATTTAAAACGATCGGTGTTGAGGTGGCCGCAGAGCTCCATTTCTCCACCCAAGCATTCAAGCAAACTATAATTATTTTTTTAGTTATTTATCTTCTGATTATGTTGATGAATTATTTATTTATAAAAAAACAAACGATATTATCGCTGTTTAGAGTGAATTCCGTCACAGAAGGCAAAGCAAGAAGAGTGTCTATTCTGGAAATGCTAATCGGCATTGCCGGACTGCTGCTCATTTCCCTTGGCTATTATATTTCTTCCGAACTGTTCGGAGGTAAATTTGTGACGATGACCGCGCTCTTTGCTGCCATGATCGGCATACTCGGCTCGGTTATCCTTGGAACTTTCCTTTTCTATAAAGGATCGGTCAGCTTTATTTTCAACGTGATCCGAAAGCAGAAAAACGGTTACCTTAACATAAATGAAACCTTATCTCTCTCGTCTATTATGTTCCGGATGAAATCAAATGCGCTGCTGCTCACCATCATTACGACCGTGTCGGCGCTTGCTATCGGCTTATTGTCCTTAAGCTATATCTCTTATTACTCTGCCGAAAAAACAGCCAAAAACAATGTTCCCGAACATTTTGCATTTATGAACGTTCAGGACGCGGAGCAGTTTAAAGAAGCGCTAAACAAAAACAAGCTGGCGCATACCGAAAAAATGATTCCTGTCATTCAGGTAGACGTCAATTTGAAGAGTATTATGAATAACAATCTTGAAGTGGTAAGCGTGAATGGGGCTACGGGTATTATGACCTTGCCCGTTGTCAGCGAAAAATCTGTTGACGGTATTAAACTGTCTCAAGACGAGGTCTATCTCTCTGGTTACAGCAGCATGCTCAAACAATTCATGTCTTTGAAGGACTCAGGGCCTGTACAGCTAGTGAATCCTACTCAAAGTATTCCACAACAATATATCGGACTTAAGGAGCAGCCCATCGTCTCTTGGTGGTTTAAAAGCGGCGGATTGCCTGTAGTTATCGTCGATGATTCTGTTTTTGAGCGCTTAAATAATCATCTTGATCCGGCTATTCAGAAACACTCTACCCTGCATATCGGAATTAATATGAAAGATCGTTCTGATCTAAAAGAAGCGACTCAGCTATTCAATGAGATGAAGTTCTCTGAGCACAACAGAAATGATTCTCAGCTTAATACAAGCAACCAGCAAAAACAAACGATGGGCTTGATTATGTTTATCGTTGCTTTCCTTGGATTAACCTTTCTTATCACATCCGGCAATATTCTCTATTTTAAGCAGATGGGAGAAAGCGAAGAGGAAAAGCCGAACTATACCATCCTTCGAAAGCTCGGCTTCACAAGGGCTGATTTGTTAAGGGGCATAAAAATAAAACAAATGTTCAACTTTGGYATTCCCTTAGTGGTTGGGCTGCTTCACAGCTACTTTGCAGTCAAATCCGGATGGTTTTTCTTTGGAACAGAGCTTTTAACTCCGATGATTATAGTCATGCTGCTATATACCATCCTTTACTCCATATTCGGAATTCTTTCCGTCTCTTATTACAAAAAGATCATTAAAGAAGCACTTTAATACCATCTAAACAGGATATCCCTCTTTGATTTTCAGAGGACGGGTACCCTGTTTTTCTTTGTGTGTTAATATGCAAAAAAAATGAGATCGCTAACTCAATATCCAAGTGGAAGTTCGTTTCATTACCTGTTAATATGTGGATAGGTAAGGAGGGTTGCGGAATGAGTTCATTAAGAGCAGAAGATATTGAACAGATTGTGCTAGAGCAAAAAACATTTTTCGAACAAGGCCAGACCAAGGAGCTGCGCTTTAAGCTGAATCAATTGCAACGATTGCTGCAAGCCATACAGCGTCATGAGCAGGAAATCGTCGAGGCGCTTTACCAAGACCTTCGCAAAAGCGAACTAGAGACCCATATGACAGAAATTATAATCGTAACCAATAGCATTCGACATGTCATTAAGCATCTCAAAAAGTGGATGAAGCCGCAGAAGGTGAAAACACCGATTTATCTGTTTCCATCTTCCAGCCGTATTATGAAGGAGCCCTACGGCACAGCTTTAATAATTGGTCCCTTCAACTATCCATTCCAGCTTGTCATCGAGCCGCTTATCGGAGCCATTGCCGCAGGCAATTGTGCCATTCTCAAACCATCCGAAAGCTCGCCTCATGTTTCAGCTTTAATAAGTAAAATCATAAATGAAACCTTTGATCCCACCTACATTAAAGTCATGGAGGGGGAGAAGGAAACGACCTCATTGCTCATCCACGCGCCGGTTGATTATATTTTTTTCACAGGCAGCATCGCGGTGGGCAAAATCGTTATGGAGGCGGCTGCCAAAAACCTTGTGCCTGTCACGCTTGAGCTCGGAGGAAAAAGCCCTGTCATTGTAGATTCTACCGCTAATCTCGAGATCGCTGCCAAGCGGATTATCTGGGGCAAATTAATGAATACCGGCCAAACCTGTATTTCACCCGATTATGTGCTGGCTCATCAGGATATTAAAGAAAAGCTGGTCGCAAAAATGAAGGAAGTCATCCAATCCTTCTATGGATCTTCTATACAAAGCAACAAAGATTATGGTCGAATCATTAATCAACGTCAATTTGACAGGCTTGCTTCCATTCTGGAGCAAGACAAAGCCAGCATCGTTTATGGAGGAGACACAGACCGCGCAGACCTCTTTATCGAACCGACAATACTGGATGGTGTTTCATGGGATAGCGCGGCGATGTCAGAAGAATTATTTGGCCCTATTTTGCCTGTCATGGAGTACCGAGATAACCATGAGGCCATTCGAATGATTAACGCCCATCCAAAGCCGCTTTCCCTTTACTTATTTACAGAGAATAAAGCGCTGGAGGATGAGGTTATGAGCCGTGTTTCCTTCGGCGGCGGCTGTATTAACGATACGATTATGCACGTCTCTAATCCCTATTTGCCATTTGGCGGTGTTGGCAGCTCAGGTGTAGGAGCCTATCATGGCAAATACAGCTTTGATCTGTTCTCGCATCAGAAGAGTATATTGAAGAAAAGCACCAAGTTTGAGCTTGGACTCGTCTTCCCTCCTTATGCAGGAAAATTAAAAAATATTAAAAAGCTGCTCAAATGAGCAGCTTTTTTGGCTGACAAACAGGAAGTTAGTTTTATGCAAGCTTCACTTAGTTTCGTGTATGTAGCATTGGTCCGACTTCTCATATAATCGGTTTATCACCACAACATTAGGAGGTCATCCATTATATGAATCAATCACCGCTTCTACTCACTGACGAACAAATGCAAAAGTTTATAACTGAAGGCTTTCTTATTCTAAAAACAGATTTCCCTGAATCCTTCCATCAAGCCATGACAGCTGAACTTGGAAAAGTATATGACGAGGAAGGCAATCCCGGCAACAACCTGCTGCCGCGAATCCGAGAAATACAACAGGCTTTCGACAGCCCCGTTATTACAGGCGCATTAACAAGCGTACTGGGTCCAAATTACATGCTGCATGCCCATCGCCATGGCCACTTTAATGCACAGCCGGTTGCTGGTGGTTGGCATAAGGACAGCTACTGGGGCTACTCCCGTATGCGCAACCACCACCCATGGTGGGCTATGATTATGTACTTCCCGCAAAACACGCCAATTGAGCTTGGGCCTACTAGCGTTGTGCCTGGCACCCAAAACTATGAATCACGCACCTTTGCTTCTGACGAGGTGCAAGGAGAAGCTTACGCTAGCGGTGAAGCAGGTACATTTGCACTCATCCACTATGATATCTGGCACCGTTCAACACCAAATGTATTAGGCAATGCTCGTTACATGCTTAAATTTGAATTTATGCGTACAGCTGTTCCAACTAAGCCTTCATGGAATAATCTGATTTCCGAGTGGAAAGAGCCTGCTGACCTTGCCCTGCCAATCGCAAACCACGAAGACATGTGGGAAGAAACATGGAACTGGATGTCAGGTAAGCTAGGCAGTCTAGCAAACACTGCGGAAGCAAACGAAGAGAAATTAGCCGCACTGGCAACGGCTTTGGAAGATAGCTTCGAACCAAATGCCTTGAATGCTGCCTATGAGCTTGCTAAATATGGCGCTCCAGGCGTGAAAGTACTGCTGGCTGGTCTTCATCATGAGAGATTAGACGTATCACGCACGTCTGCTTATGGACTGTCCATCGCAGGCTCAGATGCAGTAAGCGGATTGATCGACGCACTAGAGAGCGATCGCTCAGAGACTGTACAACATGCTATATTCGCACTTGGCGAGCTTCGCAGCTATGCTGAATCCGCGCTTCCAAAGCTTGTTGAACTTCTGTCCCACTCCGATGCGACAGTAAGAATTGCAGTCGTTGAAGCACTTGGCATTTTGTCTAATTCTTCAGAAATTGCAGTGAAGGGTCTTATTACAGCCTTGTCCGATGAGGATGTTCAAGTACGATTTACAGCTGGGCTGTCCTTGTCCCGCATGGGTGCTACAGCGGCAGCAGCCGTTCCCGCTTTGGCGGCAGTACTCGATGATGAGAACCGTTATGTAAGAGCTCATGCTCTAGAAGCACTGCGCTATATCGGCACGGATGAAGCGAAGGATATTTTGATCAGATCACTATTCAATTCCCGCTGGTGTTCGACAACTACGCCTGCAAACAGCTTTTATCCTTGATTCCATCGGAGTTCTTATACTTGCAGCATAAAGGTTGTCCCAAAAGAACTAGTTGTGCAGAACAATCCTAATCATGGGAAAAAGTTCGGAATAACAAAGGAGCTAAGCGATTTGAATCCGCTTAGCTCCTTTGTTTTTGGCGTACGCTGCACCGCTGTTACGAACTCAGCAGCTCTTATTTAAACCATTCGCAAGCAATTATTATGGCAACGAACTCCAGCATCGCTATTTCGAGAAAAACAGCTCGTATCATCCTGTAGAGCATGATATAACGATAATCAGGTTCGTTAGCGTTTGAAAAAGATCATTTTTTGCTTAATAAGCATGATACAGTTCGTTAGAGAAAATATGAATCCGAAAGCATAACAGGGCAAGCGAACTATTCGCTGTCCTTTTTGCTTGCCTCCATCAACTGATGGCATTTCGTTTGAAATTCAAGAGGTTTATCTACAAATAAATAGATTTGGTCAACTTGTTCTCGAATCCCAAACGCCGTAATAACCGTGATTTCTTCTTTTAATATCATATGCACATTAGGTTCTGTGTCCAGAATCTTTATCGTTTTTTTCATTTTATCCTTAGCTAATTTCTCGAATGTAATGGCCGAAATGGATGCAACCGTATTGATATTCATATCCGAATACATCTGAATGCCATACTGAAACCTTATTTGTTGATCTGATACCAAAATAGGATTTAAGCACATCGCTCGGTAATCAGCAACTAGCAGCATAATAATATATACATTTCCTAATGAGAGTAACCATGCAGCGGTATGCGACCATTGCGCAAGCAGAATGTGCATGCATACCCCTTCAATAATCAATATTTTCGAAAATACGAGTAAGGTTATCAGTTTGTTAGAGTTTTTATGATAACTAAACGAGGCAGACCCCGTTCGAATGAAAGGTGTTTCTCTCCATGCGAACAAGGTGTAATAAAAAACAGATAATTCATGAGTGAGTAAAGCTGCAATTTTGGGATGGCGAATGGTCTCTTCTAGACTTTTCCGAAGTGTTTCTATAGGATGATTATCCACTTTTTTATAACGCTTATAGGCAGCCGCAATATCATAGATTTTTAAAGCTAAAATAAAAGGCGGCAGCGGAATAAGAAAATATTTTATAGCGTTCATCGTTTCTTGATCGGTGTTTGGTACAAATAACGCTAATGCTAAATAACCCAGAAGAGCAAAAGGTATGATGGATGCGATCTTGAAATTCAGCTTGCGAAACCATAGAAAGTACAGCAATAAAGGAATAACAACGACAAAATCTAATGCAATGCCAAGCGTCAGCAGCTGATCGTTCTCTTTAATTAGAACAGAATTAGCAAATAGAAGATCCAGCAATATGATAATGAAGCTTGAAGCAATAAAGAAACTAATATTCTTTTTATAAAGTTTGTTAATGGCATAACACTCCCTTCCATTTACCTTTTCATTATCTAATATATGGGTAAAATTAGCGCCTTTCAATTCCCTCCTGTGAAGAAAATGGAAACATTTTGTTTGTACTCACAAAAAAAAGCCGTCGCCTTAAATAGCGACGGTTTATTAATTAATCATTTCAGTGAAAGCTCCCTATATTCGCTCGGTGACAAAGCCATATACTCTTTGAATAAACGAGAGAAATAAGTGGCGTCCATACCTAGAGATTCAGCTATTGCCGAGATGCTAAGTGAAGTAAAGGATAGCAGCTGCCGTCCTTTGTCCATACGCTTGCGATTCACATATTGAATAGGTGAGAGCCCTGTCGTATTTTTGAACATGCGTATAAAATAATTAGGGTGAAAATGTACAAGCTGAGCAAGAGTATCTACTGTAATATTTTCCGATAAATGCTCTTCAATATAGGTCAGCACGACATTCAGCTTCTCAAATGAGCTGGTTGCCGGTGTTTTGATTGTCACATCCTCAGCCTGCTCCAGCATCATGGCCATAATCTCAAGAAACGCCGACTGCAGCTGCAGCTCGGATGTCCAGTCTTCACTCTTATGATGGTGTACCAGCCTTTCAAATTTACCCTTCAAGCCTTCGTGATCGGATATCGATATCATGACGGGCATTTCGAGCAGTTGAAACAGGTTGAAATTATCTATTTTTGCAGTGAAGTGGCACCAATATTTCCCGTAAGTATTCGTATTAATCGTTCCATAGGATTGTACGACATCTGCGGGCAGCAGACACAGATCACCGGGCTTTGGATAATAAATTTGATTCCCGGCCTTAATGTACCCTTCGCCCTCTTGGATATAATATAGCTTATTCACATCCGTCGTATAATTATCGTCCTTCCACGAAAGCGGCACCTTCGTATAGTCGGCTATGGCAACATGCAATTTTAAACCGCTCATATAGGACTTCCAAAATGTACTTTTGCTTGCGTTCACCGTAATTCCCGCCTTTCAAGGCTGTCATACCCATTGTTCATCGAAGATCGCTGCGATTACCATACCATAATAGCACAAAAAAAAGAGGCAGTATCCCTCTGCCTCTTCTTATTTTCTGCTTAAGCTTGAGCGAGCCCTTGCTTGACCCACTGCGCAACATTGACTGTACGCTTAGCTTGATATTCCACTGCTGCTTTTACATCCTCAACCATTTTCCCGCCTTGCACTGTCACGCTTGTCCCATATGGATTGCCGCCAGCTTCAAAGGTAACTGGACTCGAATAACCCGGTGCAGCTACTATCGCTCCCCAATGGTACATCGAAGTGTACAGTCCAAGGATGGTTTGCTCTTGACCGCCATGAGCATTCTGAGCCGAAGTCATTCCGCTGACTACTTTATTGACTAACTTGCCGTTAAACCAAAGTGAGCCTGTCGAATCAAGAAACTGCTTAACAGGACCAGGCATACCGCCAAAGCGTGATGGAATACTAAATATAATAGCGTCCGCCCATTCCAGATCCTTATAGGTAACCTCAGGTATATCTTGCGTCTCTGCAACATGAGTTCTCCAGATGGGGTTAGCTTGTATTGCTTCTTCTGAGGCAAGCTCAGGCGTCTTCAATATTTTCACCTCAGCTCCAGCTGCTTTCGCACCCTCTGCTGCCCACTGCGCCATTTGATAATTTGTTCCCGTTACACTGTAATATATAATAGCAAGATTAATCGTTGTCATCTGATACATCCCCTTAAACTTTTATGTTATTCGCTCAGTTGTTCTGCATTAATGCCGATCGTTTTTAATAGCTCAATCAGCTTCTCTTTATCCTCGTTGCTTACAGAACTGAAATTGCGTGTAATGACATCCGCATGCTTCGGAAAAATATCATCAAACAGCATTTGTCCCGCTTCGGTAAGAATGACGTTTGAGCCTCTACGGTCGGTAGCGCTTGGCTCTCGTCTCACATATCCTTTTTTCTCAAGCTTATCAACAACATAGGTAATGCTGCCGCTTGGAATGCAGAACTTTTCACTTATTTTCTGTATCGGATGAGGCCCCTTGCTATACAAAAGCTCCAATATCATAAAATGTTCCTGACTAATGCCATGGCTTTCAATATCCTTGCGCACATTGTCGCCAACTGCCTTAGATGCTTTGAACCATATACGAAATAACCGAAGATCAAGCTGGCTCTGTTCACTATGTTGATTCATGCCCATGCCTCCTTGCTGCATTTATCTTAAAATCATATTTCCTAGTTTTAGTATACTTTTATCCTATCATTAGGGTAAAGACATGTCAACCAACTTTTACCACACGCAAAAAAGGACCGAGCTCTTTCTCCATATAGAGAGTGTGTCGGCCTAGTCGCTTCGTATGATCTCTTACTCCGAACAAAACAAGTTCAATGAAGTAAAAATGGGATTAGTTCATTATGTACAGCATCAGGCTGTTCATGATTAACACCGTGTCCTGCATGAGGGATTATTTTGTAACGAAATTGTCCTGCGTTTAATACCTGCAAAAAATCCTTCTTATGGGATAGCTTGTACTCACCCATCAGAAAATACAGCTTATCCTTTATCGCAGCTGCTGACGCTTGATCATATTTCTGCAGCTTATGTGCAAACATCGCTTGTTGATTGTGATTTTTCATGGCAAGAACAAGATGCTCCGCTAATTCGGGATGCTGTTCATAAACGCGGGATTGGGGCGAGCTTAGCTTTTTTATAATTTTAAGCATATTATTGCGGGTTGGAATCAGCATTTCCGGCATCATCATCATTAAGGTGCTCACCATCKTTTTAATTGGTGTTGTAACGATACCTCCCTCCATGCAAACGACTCTGTTCACTCTACTTGCCTCGTTAACCGTATAATTAAAAGCCATATAAGCTCCATTCGACACACCAGCGATATGAAATTGATTCAGTCCCATTTGATCAACGATTTCATTGATCCAATCCACCTGATCAAACGTCTTTTTCTGAAAGTTTTCGTTAGGCACACTTTTTCCTGGTCCACCCATCGTATCTACTGCAATGCAATAAAAATGGTTGGATAATTCCTTTATGTTCAGCATCCACATCACCGCCGAATTATCTCCAACGCCATGAAGCAGCAGCAGCGGCGGATTCGATTTATGACCAGAAATAAGACAATGCGTGACGCCGTATTTGGTGTTAATGTCCAGCTCCTCAAATTCCGTTGGCCACAGCTCCAGAAGCGCATTATAGGAACGCAGAACCTGTTCTTTCCCTGATTCACTCTTATATATTTTTATCATGACAGCCTCCTTCTTCTTCAAACGTTTACGGTTCTTATAAGCAATCTCATCTATCGCAGAAATGCTGCTTAAGTCTATATTATCGTCACTATCAATTTTTACATTAAAATACTTAACTGTATATAACGTTTGCAAATGATATTTTATATATATTAACTAATGTGTTTGTCTAGCAGGTGTCTAATCGCTTGGCACAGCCTTTTTTTATCCACAGAGCATGATGTTTCCAACAGTCCTTTGAAGAAAATATGATAAACTAGTACGTAATGATAGAAAACGTAAGGAGATAGATCATGATTAAGCTAGTATCTTGGAACGTAAATGGTTTACGGGCATGCGTAACGAAAGGCTTTAACGATTATTTCAAGGAAACGGATGCAGATATTTTTTGCCTGCAAGAAACGAAGCTGCAGGATGGRCAAATCAGCATGGAGCTTGGTGAGGAGTACTCGCAATATTGGAATTACGCGATTAAGAAAGGTTACTCAGGCACTGCGGTGTTCACCCGCATAAAACCTCTCTCCGTGCACTATGGTATTGAGGAAAACTCGGAGCCAGAGGGACGAGTCATTACGCTGGAGTTTGAAGGATTCTATCTAGTTACGGTATATACGCCTAACGCCAAACGTGACTTATCGCGATTGGATTACCGAATGGAATGGGAAGATCGCTTCCGCGGTTATCTTCAGCAGCTTGATGCCTTAAAGCCTGTCATTGTTTGCGGTGATTTGAACGTAGCCCATCAGGAGATTGATCTTAAGCATCCGAAACCTAATTTAGGCAACTCCGGTTTTACAATTGAAGAGCGCGGCAAAATGACGGAGCTGCTAGCAACTGGCTTCCTCGATACATTTAGACATTTTTACCCGGATCGTACAGATGTGTACAGCTGGTGGTCGTACATGATGAAGGTGCGCGAGCGGAACGTGGGATGGCGGATCGATTATTTCTTAGCCTCTTCAAGACTGAGCCCACTGCTCATCGATGCGTCCATTGACACTCATATTTTGGGCAGCGATCATTGTCCTGTTTTGCTTACTTTGGAAGAACCGCCGGCAATCATATAATCGTCATAAAAAAAGGCGGGCAGCACTCATGATGAGCGCTGCCCGCCTTTTGCTTCGAATTAGCTTTGAAGTGACTGTGTTAAAACATTTTTTTCACGTAAAATCGAAAGTGCCTTTTGCATCTTGTCCATGTAGGCAGGCTCTTGGCCCGAGCACATAAAGCGTACGTTACCGTTGCCTCCGCCTCCGGGAATGCCATAGCGGCTTAATAATGCGGATAAGCGTTTCACCGTTCCCACATTCCCATCCACAATCTCGATATGAGCAGGAAGCAGCTCCCTCAATATATCCTTGTAGAAAGGATAATGTGTACAGCCGAGTACGATAATTCCGTAATTGTCTAAATCATAGTTTGCGAGCTTTGCCCGGAAATATTCGTTGATAATCTGTTTATCGAATTGCAGCGCCTCACAATAACGCACAAGCTCCGGCAGAGGCAGTGAATCCACGATTCCCATCTCATCCACGCGTGACACGAGTGCGTAATATTTTGGCAATTGTAGCGTTAACTGCGTTGCGAAGACGAGTACCCTTTTGCCTGTTGCTCGATTCATTTCTACTGCTGGCTTAACAGCAGGCTCCATGCCGACAATGGGCAGGGAATAACGCTCTCTTAACTCGTTAATTGCAATACTGGTCGCTGTATTGCAAGCGACGACCAATGCATCTATGCCCTCTTCCATCATTAAACCAACCGTTTCAAAAATGTACGCTTTCACGTCTTCCTCTGACTTCGTCCCATAGGGAACATGGAGCGTGTCCGCCATATAAAGAAAATCCTTATCAGGTAGTCTTTGAAGTGCCTCCGCTAATACGGTAAGCCCGCCAAGCCCTGAATCAAAAAAACCAATTCGCATGTCTCATCGATTCCTTACGTTTATTGGAATAGAGTACCTTCTGTAGCTATATCCATCTTACCTCATTGCCTGCCTCCATAAAAGCTTATAATTGCATTTGCGAAGAAAAAAATGCCTCAAGTCCGGATAGACAAGAGGCATTTCATCTGTTTCTATGGTGCCCGCTTCGGCAGCAGACGTACATAATCATCCGAAAGCTTCATGAGTTCCAGTATATAATCATAATCTCCACGATATTTGCTGAAGTCGGCTACTGGCTTTTTCGTTCTAATATCGACGGCAGTTCCGTCCTCAAAGCCTTTGCCAGGTATAAATAAGATGTCATTATTAAAAAATGATCCTGTCGGCAAATAATACCGCATACCGATTACATTTTGAGAAATATTAAGCAAATCATGACCAAATGCCGTAAATGTTTGATCATCAAGCGATATGCCTAGTAAATTTGCAATGGTAGGCATAATATCAACCTGACCGCCAACCTGATTAACGGTTTTTCCCTCTATGCCAGGTACATGAACAATAAGCGGGATGTTTAAGCGGCTAATTTGCTCATCATAGTGGATGCCCAGCTGCTCACTAACCCATGCAGGATCATTGTCTGTCGTTTGTAGACCAGCGTGATCGCCATAGGCAACCAACACCGTGTTTTCCCACATGCCGTTCGCTTTGAGCCCCTCAATAAAACGGCCTAGTTCATAATCGGTATAATTTAATGCGGTCAAATAATTGCCCAGCTGCGTTCCTTGCAAGGCGTCCGGCATCGTAATATGCTGAAGCTCCGTTGGAACCTTGAAAGGATGATGACTGGATGCAGTTACGAATTGAGCATAAAAAGACTTGCCTTGCTCCTTCATATCGTTAAGCTTTTCAAGACCGACCCTGTAAAGCTCCTCATCCGATGCGCCAAAAGAATTAAAATGATCATTTTTAAATGATGCTTTATCATAATATGCCGTAAAACCTAGCGCAGGATACATTCGGTTGCGATCCCAAAAAGTCACATCATTAATATGAAAGGTGCCCGATTCATACCCGCTTTCTCCAAGCAGTCTCGGAAGACTCGGCAGCTCTCGATCACCATAGCCTGTAGACATCGCCATATCCCCGGTTGGATAGATAGAAGTATTTGACATGAATTCAGCGTCCGCAGTATTCCCTTGTCCAATTTGTTGGAATACATAAGGAAAGTAGAAGCTTTCCTTCGCTAGCTGATTAAGAACAGGCGTAACCGCCTGACCACCGACAGACAAATTGATGGCAAAGTTTTGGAACGCCTCCATTTGAACGACGATCACATTTTTACCTTTGGCAGATCCGAAATAATTTGGCATGCCTGCAACGACCATCTCTCCAGCTTGTTCAAAATAGGAGGATTTGAGTGCTACCGCATCAGCCCCTGTTTCTTCTACATTGCCATTTTTCAGCGCGGCCTGCTCTTTGCTCGCCTTAACGGCTGCCGCTACCTGATAATTGATATAGCCTAAATTCTCAGCTTTCACGATTTCATTCGGAATCGTACTCGCGGACCAAATGAATCCACCCGAGATCGCAATACATAGAACAGCTGCAATGGCTGTGTATAGAGGTTTGGCAATTCGCTTGCGTCCATCGCTGCGTATTCCTCTGACACGTTTAACGATATATAGAGCTGCCAAGACGGCAACATCCAGAAAGTAAATATAATAAGCAGGCAAAATAATAGACCCTACGCTTGTCCTAATTTGCAGTACCTGGTCAAGTCCATGCAGTGCGGTATACGTAGGTACTGTTCCGTAATAACTGACATACACCGTTGAAGCAAATAGCAGCAAGGAAAACACGGCATTCACGAGTCCAAATACGGCTCCTCTCCACCTCGCAGAGGTGACTAGCTCCAGCAGCAGAAGCAGTGCAAGTACGGCTGCTGCATCAGGCAGCAAGCTCTCCACCTGTATGCCCGAAAAGACGAAATGGCGAAACAGGAGCATTTTCAACATCATAAAGATGAATATAACGATAAACAGTGATCTGTCATAACGTTTAGGGAAAAACTGCAAGACGCTCACTCCTTAGAAATTTGCACTTCATTAAATATAAAAAAACCGTCATCACCTGACGGCTTTCTTAAACTTTAATGTTAAGGCAATATAAAAACAAATGCAACGGCTAATAATTAGAAGACTTTATTCCGTGGCCACTTCAAAAATAGAATCAACAATGATCGGCAGCTGATATCTTAAGGAGCTCGCCCCCATGACCGAACGTGCATGAATTCCTCTCTCGCCAAATACCTCCACCATCAAATCCGAGAAGCCATCGAGTACCTTATGATGCTCTTCATAGCTCGGATCAGCATTCACAAAACCTTGTACCTTTACGACGCGAGTCACAAGATCCAACCGCTCTAGTGAATGCTTTAATACGGCGAGAACTTCAATTCCTGTCTGCCTAGCGAGTTGATAACCTTCTGCTGTCGTAAACTCGTTGCCAAGCTTCCCTTTTATCGTGGCCGCAGGTCCTTTGCCAGAAACAAACAGAAGTCCATTTGAAAATACGCAGTTAGCGTATTTAGCTGCGGGCTCGCTCGCCTTTGGTACAATAATCCCTAATGTTGCCAATCTACTTTCAACGGTTCCTTCTACTTGCGGCATAGCAACCCCTTCTCTCCATTTATATTTCTTGTTATTGATGGAAGCCTATGCCAAAGTTTATACTGAAATTGACCTCTACCACAGTGTCAGATTTATATGAATTTTAAGGGTCAGATTGTGTGGTGATAAGATGGATATCAACCTTTCAGAAGAAGAGCAAGGCCCTGTCTATTTGGTGTTGTACAGACATTTACGGAAACTCATCCAATCTGGTGCTCTAGCGGATGGAACAAAGCTTCCATCAATTCGATCGCTCCGCGAGCAATCGAAGCTTAGTAAAACGACAATTGAAACGGCTTATCACATACTGCTGGAAGAAGGTTATGTGGTTAGCAAGCCGCGCGCCGGTCTATTTGTTATACAGTCACAATTAACTCCTGCTGCTGCCATGGTTCATACAGAGATTTTAGAAGAAAAAGCTAGCATACATCGCCATTCCATTCCGATTCCTATCCAAAACGACGCAGTCGTCGATTTCAGCCTGCTCGCCGTGGACGGACAATCATTCCCCATTCGCGCATGGAAGTCCGTCCTTCATGATGCCCTATCTCTCCATGCGAATTATGTTCATCAGTATGGCGATCCGCGGGGCGAATACGATTTGCGTTTGCAATTGTCTTACTATTTAAAGCGTTCAAGAGGCGTCAATTGCACGCCTGAACAAATCATTATTGGATCAGGTTTTTCTTACAGCACACAAATTCTCGCTAAATTGCTACACGGTGCATCTACAATTGCAGTGGAAGAAGCCGGTATCGCTCAGGTAAGAGCTGCCTTCCAGCAGCACGGCTACAACGTCGCTCCTGTCCCCATCCATAACATGGAGAACTTCGTTTCTATATTAGAAGACAAACAAATTCGAATCTTATATGTCACTCCTTCACATCGTCCTACTGGGAGCTCATTGCCTTACTCCACTAGGCAGCTGCTGCTCCACTGGGCAAGCACAAACAGCGCCTATATCATTGAGGATGACTACGACGGAGAGTTTCGTTATTCAGGCAAAACCATCCCTTCTCTTCAAGGAATGGATCATCAGGGCAGCGTCATTTATATTGGGACGTTTTCCAAAGCCTTCACACCCGCGCTGCGTATGAACTATATGGTTGTCCCGACTCCGCTGCTCAGCAAGCTGCAAGCTATAGAGCACACACTTACGAGTCCATCACGCATTGATCAGTGGGCCATGCAGCTGTTCATGGAACGAGGGCATTGGTACAGGCATGTAAGGAAGGTTCGCAATCTTTATCGTAAAAAACGTGCTAAGATGCTTCAGCTCATTGACACTTATTTGCCCGAGCATGTGCAGGTTCATGGGGATTGTGCAGGGATGCATGTGGAAATCGCTGTTCAAACAATGTGCAGTGCCGAGGAGCTGATTAAGCTTGCTGCTTCGGAGGACGTTTACGTGTATGCTGCACAGGATACGCCTATCCTGCCCGGTCGTTTTGTAAGATTGTATTTGGGGTTCGGCGGATTAAACGAGAAAGAATTGGAACGAGGGTTGCGCCGGCTCGTGAAAGCATGGGCGGGAGCCCTACTTCCTAATCATGAATAACAGGGGGCTTTATTAATGGCAAACAATCATTTCCTTACAGATCTCGATGGAACGCTGCTTCAATCGGATGCTACCTTGTCCGAGTATACGATAAACGTCATAAACCATGCGATGAAGCAAGGTATCATCATTAGTTACGCAACGGCAAGAAGCTATATCAGCTCTAACAAAATCGTATCTGTTATCCCGTGGAAAAATCCGATCGTTTTATATAATGGCGCGGTTATCTTTGATCCCATTTCATCTAAGGTCATAGGCGGATACTGGCTGGATAACGAAACGACAAATCAAATTATTGATCTAGGAAGAAAACAAAGTCTAATTCCCTTCTTGTTCGCCCTTGATGCGGAGGATAAGGAACGTGTATTCCACGAGAAGCTGCTGCGAATTGGCGACATAACCTTCTACGAGAGCCGCCCTAATGATCCTCGTTTTGGAGAAATGCCGCTGCTCGAATGCTCGGATGCCTTTAGGACGCTGATTGTGACTTATATTGGCTTGCTGCATGAGCTTGAGCCGCTTAAGGATGAAGTACAGCGTACATTCGGCGATCGGGTTCATGTTCATCTCATGAAGGATCAATATATAAAAGATCATTATTTTCTAGAATTCAGCCACAGCAAAGCCAATAAAAAAGAAGGCTTGAAGCAATGGGCTGAGCTGATGCAATGTACGCCTGAGGACGTTACGGTGTTCGGTGACAATCTGAATGACTTAGGGATGTTCGAAGCTGCCGGCACCAAGGTCGCTGTTTCCAATGCGCATCCTACTCTCATTGAGCTGTCCACGCTAGTCGTAGAGAGCAACGATGAGGATGGAGTAGCGAAGTATATTGAGCGTGTGATTGAGGAGAAGTCTTAGCCTGCATATCTAAAAGCATCATTGCTGAATAGCTGCCACCAGTTGCGCGAAGTACAATGAAAACCTATCGTGTGAATGAAAGAAGAAGCTGCCACAAGGTCATCGACCTTCTGAGACAGCTTCTGCTTCGTTCTCGTTTTACTTCTTCGCTACATATTTGCGAATATCAAACGCTACAGCAACAACGATAATCAAACCTTTGATAATCAGCTGCCAGTTCGGGTTAATACCGATATAAGTCAAACCATAGTTGATGACAGTGAAAATAAGAACACCTGCGATGATCCCTTTCACTCTGCCTACGCCGCCAGTTGTTGAAACGCCGCCGACCACGCATGCAGCAATGGCATCAAGCTCATACATATTGCCGTAGTTGTTCGACGCGCCGCCCGTACGCGCTGCTTCGAGCACACCCGCTAAGCCGTACAAAGCACCCGCAATTGCATAAATCCACATCAAGTTTTTAGCCACGTTAATGCCGGATACATGAGCCGCTTGAATGTTGCCGCCAATGGCGTACATGTTTTTACCAAGACGCGTTTTATTGAAGACAACCCATACGATGAACGCTACAAAAATAGCGATTAATACGATATAAGGAATAGAGAATTGGCCGCTGCCAACAGCACCTGTACCAATTTCAGTGAAATCACTGCGCAAACCGCCGATTGGCTGCGAGTTGTTTGGCGGCATATCGAAGTAAAGAGAATTCGCACCGTACACCGCGACCATCGTACCAAGTGTAGCAATAAAAGGCGGTACGTTAAATTTCGCTACGATTAAGCCGTTCAATAGTCCGACCAGCAAACCAACCGTGATCGCGATTACAATCGGAATGATCACCCATAGCTCAGGCAGGTTAGGGAAAAACTTGCTCGCATATTCAGGCATTTGCAGCATCGATGCGGATACGACCGCACTGAGTCCAACTACACGCCCTGCTGACAAGTCAGTTCCCGCTGTGATAAGAACAAATGCAGCGCCAAGCGCAATAATGACTCGCGTCGATGACTGCACCATCATATCTCTAAGCGTTGTTATAGACAAAAAGTTTGCATCAATAATGGCGATTCCTAAAATTAATGCGACAAGCACAATCCAAATGGCATTTTGCGAAAATGCATTTTTTATTTTCAAACCTTTAGCTGCTTCCATTGCCGTAAACCTCCTTTAAATCCTTCATCATTAGCCCGTCTGTGCTGCAAGCCGCATAATACTTTGCTCGGTTGCCATGTTGCCTTCAAGAATACCTGTGGCACGACCCTCCGACATCACCATGATGCGATCGGACATGCCAATGAGCTCTGGCATCTCAGACGAAATCATAATGATGCTTTTCCCTTGCTTGGCAAGCTCAATAATAATGTTGTAAATTTCATATTTAGCTCCGATATCAATGCCCCTTGTTGGCTCGTCCAGCAGCAAAATATCAGGATTTGTAAGCAGCCAGCGAGCTAACAGCACCTTCTGCTGATTACCGCCGGATAGGTTGCGAATCAGTTGATCAACAGACGGCGTCTTCGTCTTGAATTTCTCAACACCTTTTGCTGCTTCCGATCTCATCTTCGATTCATTTAAGAAACCAAAGCGATTCTGATATAAATCGAGATTAGCGATCGCTGTGTTCTCGGTTACGGACAACACCGGAAAAATCCCCGTCACCCTGCGCTCCTCAGTTAATAGTGCAATTTTGTGGCGCTTTGCATCGATTGGCGACTTAATCGTAATCGACTTTCCATCCTTGTAGATGACACCTGATTTTACGGATCGAAGCCCGAACAACGCCTCAATCAGTTCAGTACGCTGAGCCCCAACCAGTCCGCCTATTCCGAGAATTTCACCTTTTCTCAGCTCGAACGATACATCCTTGAAGGAATGTGCATGCGGCGAGGTTAATCCCTCTACGCGCAGCATGACTTCTCCTGGGATGTTCGTACGCTCCGGGAATCGATCCGATAAATCTCGGCCAACCATGCGCGTAATAATCGTATCGATGGTCAGCTCAGGAGCTGGCCAAGTACCGATGTATTTACCGTCGCGCATGATCGTCACGTCATCGGAGATTCGTAATATTTCTTCCATTTTGTGCGAAATATAAATAATTGAAACGCCTCGTGCACGCAGCTTATTGATTATGTCGAACAGCTGCTCTACCTCATTGCCTGTAAGCGAGGAAGTAGGCTCATCCATTACAATAATTTTGGAATTGAAGGACACCGCTTTTGCAATTTCGAGCGATTGTATTTTGGAAACTGACAACTCGCCGACCAGCTGATGAGGGTCAATCGTCATATTTAAATCCTCGAACAGCTGAGCTGTGTCGCGGTACATCTTTTTATGATCAATGAACCGGAAAGGCGCTATGCCTCTTACCGGGAATCTGCCAAGCCAAATGTTCTCCATCACGCTGCGCTGCGGCACTGGATGCAGCTCCTGATGAATCATGGAGACGCCATAATTCAATGCGTCCTTGGAGTTTTTAATATCAACCTTTTGCTCATCAAGAATGATCTCGCCGTTATCCGGCTTATAAATGCCAAACAAACATTTCATCAATGTAGATTTACCTGCACCATTCTCGCCCATGAGCGCATGAACCGTGCCCGGCCGTACTTTTAACGTAACATCATCTAGCGCCTTAACACCTGGAAACGTCTTGGTAATCCCGTTCATTTCAAGCAAATAAGGATGCTGCTTTGCCATCGTATAGCCTCCCTTTGTCCAGCCCGCCAAGAAAGTAGGCGAAAAAAAACAGGGGCAACGCAAGTGACGTTATTCCCCCGCTCTTGATCATCCATCTTACCGCTTATCTTATTTGCTCTCTTGCGTTACCTTTTGGTATGGAATCCAAACGTATTTACCGTCTGTTATTTCAAAGCCTGTATTCTCTTTCGTTGGTGTTTCGCCTGCAGCAAGAACGCGCATAAGCTCAACCGTTGCTTTACCTTGGTTCGACGCATCGTTTAGAACGGTACCGAGCAAAGTGCCTTCTTTCAGCGCTTGCTTAGCTGGATCCGTTGCATCTACGCCAACAACAGGCATAAATTTATTGTCTTTAAAGTAGCCAGCAGCTTTCAATGCTTCAATTGCGCCAAGCGCCATGTCATCATTGTTTGCCAGAACAGCTTCAATTTTATCGCCTTTGGAAGCAAGGAAAGCTGCCATCTTTTCTTGGCCCTTAACACGATCCCACATCGCAGTATCTTCAGCAATATTCTCGACTTTGATGCCAGCATCTTGAATCGCCTGTACAGAGAACTTGGTCCGAAGCTCAGCATCTTGATGCCCCGGCTCGCCTTTCAGCATCGCATATTGCAGCACGCCGTCACCGTTTTTGTCCGCTTCCGGATGTGCTTTCCAATACTCAGCAATGATTTCGCCTTCCATAGTGCCTGACTCTTCAGCTTTTGCGCCTACAAAAAACGCCTTGTCCCATTTTGCCAAATCATCAGCAAGCGGCTCGCGGTTAATGAATACTACCGGAATATTAGCTTTTTGTGCTTTATCAATAACGATGCCAGCAGCTGTACGGTCAACCGGGTTAACTGCCATTGCTTTTACTTTTTTAGTTATAAACAAATCAACTTTATCATTTTGTGTGGGCTGCGAGTTTTGGCTATCTACGATATCTACTGCCAATTTACCTTCTGCCGCTGTATCAATCGCGCTGCGCACACCGCTCATAAATGTGTCGTCAAATTTATAAATGGCTACGCCTGCCTTAGGCAAGCTGCTTGCACTTCCGTCGCCATTTGCGCTTCCGCAACCTGCTGCTGTAACTGCTAATGCTCCAATAACGAGCGCTGCTGTCCACTTTTTCATTATTTATATCCCCCTGGTGGATGAATTAACTACTGCTTCATTATGTCGTAATTTTGGAGGGATTCACATGTAATATCCTCATCACTTTTATTAATATCCTCATCTATTTGCATATAAAATGAGCATTATTGCACAACAGGGAACAATAACTTCTGATTTTTAAGCCAAAACATATTCTCTTCCGTTATAAGCTCCATATTCATTTCAACCTTCTCGGGAACCGCTTGTCCATTTGCTGCTGCTAATGCATGCTTGACGCTAAGATAGCCCATGCTGAAGGGATTTTGTACGATTAATGTTTGCAGCTGATTTTCCTGAAGCAGCTCCAGCAGCTCCGGCGAGCTATCGAAGCCTACCAGCTTGATCTTATTGCCCGCTTGCCTACGTTTCAGTTCATACGCCGCTCCTATCGACGTTTCTGTGTTAAGTGTTAATATGCCGTCTACCTTTTGCTTATCTAAAATACTGCTGACGGTTTGCTCACATTCTCGGTACGCCTCCGAGCACAATTGACTGCCAACAAGGTGAAGTCCCTCATATTCGTTAACTGCATCACGGATTCCCCGCTCCCGCTGAATGCCATTAATACCACCCTTGCTATACGTTACAATCGCAACATCGCCGTTGCCTCCAAGCTGTCTGGCGATTTCCCGCAGCGCTTCTTTGCCAGCTAAGTAATTGTCCATTCCGACATAAGAAGCCGTCTCCCCCGAGGTTAGCAAGCTATCCATTGCGATAACTGGTATATTCCGCTTCGCAGCTTCCTCCAAAAAAGGCTGAAATGCCACATCATCATTTGCTCCGAGTACAATTGCATCTGGCCGAGTCTCCAGCGATTGCATAGCTGATTGCAGCTGCCCTTTGATATCCCCCTCATCTGCACCAGCAGAGACATGCAGAGTAATGCCAAATTCTTTGACGGCAGCTTGTGCGCCCATCGTCACATTTTTCCAGTAGTCGCCTTTGCTCGTCCGAAGAATAAGCTGAATCGTCTTCCCAGTCTGCTCCTGCTTCGGCACTTCTGGACCCGGGTAGAGAGCGGAATACAATAAAAGGACAGCTATGATGAAGAGCAGCAAGCTAATGACCTTGCCTTTGAGATTAACCATTATGCTTTTCCCCTCCTTCAGCTTGCTGCAGCGTAAGAGCAGGGAAACGAATCGTTACGGTTGTGCCTACTTCCTGCTCGCTCTCGAAATGCAAACCATAAGCTGGACCGAAGAACAGTCGAATTCTCTCCTGCACATTCATAACACCAACACCTGATCCCTTCGAGCTTATGACAGCACCTGTAAGAATTTTACCCAGTCTCTCCTCCGACATGCCAAGCCCATTATCAACGATTTTGATCACAATATCACTGCCTTCAAGCCTCATGGAAATAGCAATATGCCCCTTGTCAACGGAGGGCTCAATGCCATGCACGAGCGCGTTCTCAATTAGAGGCTGAACAATAAGCTTTAAGGTAGCAAGCGACAATGCCTCCTGCTGCAAATCAAAGGAATAGTCGAATTTATTTTTGAACCGCATGTGCTGGATAACCAAATAGTTTCGTGCATGCTCCATCTCATCCGCTAGCGTGATTAGGCTTTTCCCTTTGCCTATACTAATGCGAAACAGCTTAGACAGCGACGTAATCGTCGTAATCACTTCTTCATTTTTGTTCATGCCCACCATGCGTACGACCGTATTTAACGTATTGTATAAAAAATGTGGATTGATCTGCGCTTGCAGCGCTTCCAGCTCGTACTTTCGTTTGCTCTCCTGTTCCCTTACAATTCGTTCCATCAGCTGCTTGATCGTACCGATCATAATGTTGTACCGATCTGCAAGACGCTTGATCTCAAGCGGCCCTTCGCCGCTGGCGGCCAGGTTGAAGTCGCCCCGCTCTACGCTTTTCATCGAAAGCTCCAGTCGTTTGATCGGTCTTGAGATTCTCCGTGCGACTAAACTCGATAATAAAAATACGATTAGCGCTAGGCCGATAACAAGCTTGGACATCGATCGGTTTAATTGTCCGCTTGTCGTCATCACCTCATCCAAATAGGATACGCCTACTACCTTCCAGCCGACGTTGCCAATCGTTTGAACGCTTATCATTTTTGCCTCATCCGTAGAATCGTCAATAAAGCTGCCGTACGTATGCTTAAGCGCCAGCTCAACATTCTCTTCTTTCAGCTTCGCATAGATGAGCTCAAGCTGCGGATGATAAACAATGTTGCCCGCAGACTCGTCCAGCATGTACACATAACCCTTTTGCCCCAAGCTCACTCGTTCGGACAGCTCATCAATCGTATTGAAATTGACATCCATAAGCAAAACGCCATGAACCTGCTTGCCTTCATGCTGGACTGTGATGCTTTTGCTCATCGATACGACCCATCGGAACTGCTGCTTATACAAATTTTGAACATGCGGAAGCGATATGGATAAGTGACCTGCTGAATCGAGTGCGCTTCGAAACCAGCCTTCCTCCGTCACTTTCAGCGTTTCCTTCAGCTCAACATTCGGTAAATCGATAAGCAGCTGACCTTTATCATCGAATAAGGCGAGTGATACCGTGTCCGAACGCGTCGACATCATCGATTCCAGCTGGCGGCGCATCCCATCGGACTTCACATCGGCGCTTTGTCCGATTGAATGATGCATCATATTGAACAAGTCAGACGTGACCTCTATATAATTTTCAAGATTGTAGCTTACTTGATCGACAATTTGCTGTGAGTTGCGAAAGGCATTTTCCTGCGCGGTTGCAGAGAAACGACCATATAATACAACGCTGACAAGCAATATAATAAACACAGAAAATATCGTAATAGAAACGGTTAATATAAACTGTATGCTTTTGCGGTTTATCATTTTTCTTGTCCCAGTAAGCCGCTGCGATATTCTTTGGCAGACAATCCGGCATATTTCTTAAAGCTGAGGCTAAAATAATTTGGATCGGCAAATCCGATTTTCTCCGCTATCTCAAATGCTTTGAGCTCTGTCGTGCGAAGCAGCTCCTTCGCCTGTTCCATTCGAAGCTGCAGCAAATAAGCACCGAACGTCATTTTTAACTCTTTTTTAAACAAGCCGCTAAAATATCCTGCGCTGATATGCAGATGGGCACACACCTTCGCAATAGACAAATCACTATCGTGATAATGCTCTTTCGTATAGTGAATAGCATCCTCTACGATTTGTTTATAAGTATGCTGCCTGCGGCTGGCGATACGAACTCTCACCTTAGCACATAAATCTCCAAACCAAGCCTTCGTTTCCTGCATGCTGTTCAGCTTCTGGTATTGATTCAATATGCCCCATCCGCCTGCGAAAATGTCATCATTGTCACTCTCATAAGCTTTGGTCAGCTTGATAATCGCCGTTACCATCTCGAGCAAATAATGCTGGTACTCATGAACAGGAGCCTGGACGCGGGATATTTCATCAAACAGTCCATCAATTACTTCCTCCAGCTCTTTCTCGGTACCAAGCTTCACCGTTCGAACTAGATTTTGCTCCTTCCATTCGTCGAAGAGAAGCTTGTCATTCACACGACTTTCCATATCATCGATACAAATGATGAGGTTGTTGCCAAGAATCCGGCGATAATCTAGAGCAACCGTTGCAGCCTCATAGGCATACTTGAGATTTCCAACATCTTGTGTGAAGGTTCCAACGCCAATCATGACGGGAAAACGTAAAAACCTCTCGATACTTTGCAGTATTTCCTTTAACGCATCCTGTGTTTGCTCCATAACCACTTCCTTATTGGGTTCTGGGCTGACCGTGAACAGTACAACTTGATCTTGATGAATAAAAACTTTGCCAAGCTCATGTCTATTCCATATTTCAGCCGCGATATTGCACACGGAGAATAGCTTCAGATCCAAATCTGTTGACGAAGCAAGTGAATGTGAGGGTGGTTGAAGCTCAGCATCCTTCTGATGTTCAGAGTGATTAACTGCAATAATCGATACGATGTACCCTTCACCATCCAGCTCCATGCCGTATTTCGCTGCTTTTATAGAAATGTCCTTATAAGACTGTTTGCGAGTAATTAAAGAGGAAAGAAACTTCTCGCGCACGATAGGCAGACTGGTGCGGTAATGCTCCTCCAGAAGCTCAATATTGGTTCGCTTCTCACGTTCTTCATCCATGCGCTTCGCTACTTCCGCAATCGTGTCCGTTAGCTGCTTTGCCGAGAACGGTTTCAAAACATAAGCCTCTACCTGCAAATGTATGGCCTGCTTCGCGTATTCAAATTCATCATGACCCGATAAGATGACAATTCGTGTAATGGGATATACCTTTCTAGCCCATTCCGACAGCTCCAGACCGTTCATATATGGCATGCTAATATCTGTAATGAGCACATCAGGCTCCATTTTCTCAAAAATCTCCATCGCTTCCTTGCCGTTTCCTGCTGTTCTAACTTCTGAGAAACCGCAGCTCTTCCAATCAATCTCACTCATTAATCCTTCCGTAACTTCCGGCTCGTCATCAACGAGCAGCAGCTTGTACACATGTACCCCTCCAAAATTATTGCTTTTTGACGAAGCACCTGTTCAATCACCTCGTTTCGCCACTCCCCATTTAACCATAGATTTTATGAATGTAAATAAGAAATCAATGGATTAGGTTAGGGTATGTCTTACTCCTATCTTCTTATTCATGCAGGAAAATAACTTTCGAAGCCTATAAGAGCATGCAAAAAAACCGTAATTCTCTTAAAGAGCTTACGGCTTATTTTTTGCACATATACAACCTATAAATATAACATCCTTCAATCCTTTATTGACGACGTCGTGCTCGCACAACAACAATCCCAATGATCATAAAAAGGGCTAGCGCACCTATGATGATCTGCAGCTTTGTTGCTCCGCTTTCGTTAACATGCAAAACCTCGCCAGCGCTTAAGGGCAACGGTTTATAACCATTGCCTAGTACCTTCAACTCTTCTCCTGCAGCAGAAACCAGCTTCGTTAAATCACATATCCCTGTTTCAAGCTTTCCTGATCTGTCATTAGCAGACACGATATAGGTATCACCTGCATTAAATTTTTCATATCCGCAGCTTGCAGAGCTCATCGCTGTATATACAGCTGTCTGCTGCTTGAGTTTTCCTTTCCATACCGTTGCTACTTCAAAGTCTACTTGAACGAGATCAGCAGATGACATCGTTTTTTTCTTAGGAGGCTGTGTTACCTTGATTACTTTTCCAGTGAAAATGGCAGTCTTGCGTCCAAGCTCATCTTTTACCTGCGTCTCTGCAGACGGCGACATTGCACACGAGCATGCGAAAGCTGCTTTAGGGTTAACAATAAGTGCTGTACTTAACAGAATGACTCCACATAAAAGGTATATCAGAATTTTTTGGTTCATCATCATCACCTCATAACCTAGACGGGCTGAAAATGATAAATGTTCCCACAATAATGGATCGTTATGAAATAACGTTTACCGAAGCCGCTGGCTATTTACTCATTAAATTGATATATTACCTAAGGTGAGCGAGCTTAATGCAATGGCAACGAGCTCCTTAGACTAAAGAACCGTAGGTGACTAACATGATTGAGGTAAAGACTTCTAAGCTTAGCGATGGAGAATTTAATAGAGGAGTATTTGCGAAGGTTGATATTGCAAAAGGCGTACTGTTTCATGAAGCCCCGGTCATTCCTTTCCCGAATGAGGAGCATGAGCACATAGAGAAAACGATGCTTGCTGATTATGTGTTTGAGTATGGCGCTAATCACACTGCGATCCTGCTTGGATACGGCATGTTGTTCAACCATTCCTATACCCCAAATGCTTATCACGATCTTGATTTTGACAATCATGTCGTTAACTTCTTTACTTACTCAGACGTAAAAGCTGGCGAAGAGCTTCTTATCAACTACAACGTGGATAACGATGATCCGATGTGGTTTGATGAGAAAGTGAATGAGGACGAAAAATAGCAAGTGAGCTTTCCGCCCTTATTCTAAGCTTCACGGCGTAAATAAAGACGAGCCCGTTCCGCAGAAACTGCGATCGGACTCGTCTTTTTTGTTCACAACAAAATTATACAAAACCGCCATTCACTCGAATCGTCTGACCTGTCATCCACTGTGACTCGTCACTGGACAAAAACAGCACCACACTCGAAATATCCTCAGGTTCACCCAATCTTCCGAATGCATTCATATTGGCAATACCCGATATTTGTTCTTCTGATTTCCCTACCTTAAAGAGCTCCGTGTTAACAGGACCAGGTGCAATGGCATTAATGGTGATCCCCTTTGGACCAAGCTCCTTCGCTAGTTGGCGAGTGATCTGTTCAACTGCTCCTTTCGTCGCTGCATACACGCTATAAGTCGGGAACATCGCGCCAACAACCGAAGTCGAGAAATTGATAATTCTTCCGTTAGCGTTCATATGCAATGCTGCTTGCTGGCAAGCAAAAAATGTGCCCTTCACATTAATAGCGAACTGCTTATCGAAGTCTTCCTCCGTCATATTAGCAATCGGCTTCGTGATCATAATACCCGCGTTATTCACAAGAATATCTATTTGTCCAAAAGCTTCTAACGTTTTGCTGAACATAGCCTCTACTTCCGCAACGATACTAATATCAGCTTGAATCGCTATAGCTTCACCACCTAAACGCTTAATGCCATTTACTACTTCTTCTGCTTTGCCCCGGCTACTCGTGAAGTTCACAACAACCTTTGCACCGTTACCCGCTAATTGCTCAGCAATCTCCCGACCTATTCCCCTTGAAGCTCCCGTTACCAATGCTACTTTCCCAGCTAAACGCTTCTCCAAAACTATTCCCTCCTTGGCATCTACATCATTATGCTCTGATTATATTCTCGCCACAGACAAATATCAAGTGACATATTTTATTATTTGTCATTTTATTTAAAGAAGATTTATCTATAAATAAAAAAGCCCCTCTGATTAAAATCATCATGGGGCTTCACATTATACGATTCCACTAAGCAGTAAATTCCATACGAATTTGAACTGTTCATCGATGTCTTCTGCCAACCATTCATTGGCATGTGCAGGATGATGAAATTTCGACGTTGCAAAAAATACGGCCTTCGCTAAGTTCTCGGCTTGTCCAGACTTGAATTCGTTTGAACGTATTCCTTCATCTATGATTTGCGTGATCTGCCCTATCAAGCGGTTCACATGATCGGTGATCATATCAACCGCATTTACAGTGACAGCCGCGTACATCGCAAACATCTCTGAATCATTGGCTGCATAATTCCGTTTGCTGCGGATGAGCGTCTCCATCCATAAACGCAAGCGCTCTGAAGAGCTGCCGCCGGTTTGATTGGCTATCGCTTCTAAAGGCAATGCGATGCATCTCTCCAGCCAGCGCCCCGTTACCGCTTCTCGCAATGCAGCTTTACTTGCAAAGTGGCGATACAACGTACCATGGCTTACTTGCAGCACCTTAGCTACATCCACAACCGAGCTTTTATCGGGCCCATAACGTCTAAGCACCTGTTCAGCTGCATCTAAAATCGTTTCCTTGTTCAACGGAAGATCATTTGTCATATTGGGCAGTGAGCGATTCATCCACTTCAGACAGCTGGATGATCCATTAGCTCAGCACTGTCCCCCTCTCGGTGATTTTAGCCTACTATATCAAATCAAGAGTGTAATGACAATATCGTTATTTTGTTAATCGTTTTTATGCTGTTAAAATAAAAGCCAATTTAATTCGCAAGCAAACATGATATATAATATTTAAGATCTTAACGTATGCTTGCATCATAATGAATTTGTAATAATAAAGCCGAATGTCCTCCAGTAAGAGGCATTCGGCTTTATATGCGCTTATGACTTAAAGGTAAAGCCCGCCTTTTTATGAAAAAAAGAGAGCTATTGACCAATAAAGGTTGCAGAGCCGTTATCACCTGTAAAAGGAGGTGCGCCAGGCGTTGTTACATAACAAATAATCATTTTGTAGGACTTACCATTGGATATGTTCTGGTTAAAGGTAAGCACAAAGCTTTGGTTTTGACTGTCTGCCGCAGCTATCGATACTTTACTCGCTGTTAATGAATTGCTTGGATTCACTTGATCATTTTTGCCAAGGGTTGCGATGCCTGTTGGCGTAACATCCGTTGTACTCTGAATCCAATAATTTGTTGGCGTTATGCCTTTTGTTTTATCAACTGGCTGGTCGTAATTGATGAGCAGTTGATTAGGAGATGTTTGTTTCACCTCGCGCAGCATTGGTATGGTCTGCTCCCTAGCACTTGCTGCCTGAGGAGCAACAATCGCCAGAGCAAAAATACTGATCAACACGAGCCTTGTCATAAACTTACTCATTTTGTTCCTCCCTATTCAATAAGTGAAGTATTTGTTACCTTTAAGGATAATGCCCTTACGAGTTATCATTTATCCGTTAAATAGGAAATTAATGTATTCCCAAAAAAAAGACTAGGCCCCCCTCATAAAGGGGAAACCTAGCCTGCTTTTTCTTTATGTATGAACATTTAATGATAGCGAACAGATTAAAATTAATGATCAATAACGATGCTTTCTAGTTTCACGTTAACCGGATGTGCGATGGTGTCGCCAACTGGACATTTGCTCTCTAGAAACTTCACGAATTCCTCAACCTTTTCTTTTGGTGAATCGGTTTTGATATGGAAGGTATAGCGAATATCCGAGTAACCAGGACGCACATCCGATTTATTGAAAAATCCATCAAGATCGATGTCGCCTTCTACCTCTACTCTGAAGTCATCCAGTTTAACATCAAACTTTGGAGCGTAAACTCTAGCAACAATCGATTGGCAAGCTCCTAATGAAGCGAGCAGCGCTTCAACAGGATTCATCCCCGTATCTGTCCCGCCCAAGCTTTTGGGCTCATCGATCGTGAGCTCGAAATGTCTAGACTTCGTTAAAACCTTTACGCCCTCTTGTAATTGAGCAGTTGCTTTAAACGTTTGAACAGCCATTTTGTAGTCTCCTCTAGTTCATTGGTTTTTTTGTAGACCATTTACAAAAAACCAAGTTATTTACTAGGTATTATATGTTCATTCTAAATTTATGTCAATCCTTGGAATCGCAGCCATACAGCTTATCTACTCTTTATTATTCCTCGAATGAAAGATTAGACGGCCCATCCAGCAGCTCGCTTTCCATCTCAAGATTAGTTGTTGGCACGCTAAGATCAACCTCTTCGAACTTGAAGCTATCCACCCATACATGCCCTTTACCCATAAGCAGTACACCAATGGATATGGTCGCGCTGTTATCAGGAACATCCAATACGATAGCGTAATGATTCCAGCCCGTATCGCCAATAATTTTTCTATTATTCATATTATCAAACTGCAAAATATCCTGAGCGTTGTTGTCCACCCTCATCCACAAGCCGCAATATTCCTGTACCCCGCTTGTCCTTACAAAACCTGTGAATCTCATTCTGCGACCGACAAACTTCTCAGCTTTAAATTGCTGCATCATCGTACCAAATTGACCCGGATCCTCTGCACTAAGCGCCTTCAAATACCCCGATGCATTTCCTTGATGAACAATGCTGCGGTCAACTCCCATTTCATAGTTTTGAGGCTGGCTTCCCGTCAGGAACCAGTCTTTCACAGGTGAAGCTTGATCCATATAATCTCCTCCTAAAGTAGAATACGTATGTGGTGCAAACATTTTACGGTAACGGCCTGGCGGCATGCTGTACATCTTCTTGAATGCTCTTGTAAATGCTTCCTGGCTTTCAAAATAGCAGTTCAACGAAATCGTAATGATCGTTTCATCCGTGTTTAGTAGCAGTCTAGATGCATAACAAAGTCGGCGGCTTCTCAAATAATCCGCTATGTTTATGCCTACTTCCTTTCGGAATAAACGGTGAAAATGGTATGGAGAAAAACCAGCGTGTTCAGCTATTTGTTCAAGTGTCAGTTCATCCTGAAGGTTATCCTCCATGTACTGGATACTTTTTTGAATGATGTTGTGAGTAATCAAAGGTGCGCCTCCTTTGACTCTAGAATAGCAGAAGGAAGAGGGCTGTTTTTGATATTTTTTGCTAAGTTGTCATTGCTGCAAGCTTAATTCTCTATTTTAGTAAAAATCATTTTTGGTTAAATTACACTTGTGTGAAATCAGTAAAGTTTAAGTATAAATAAACAGCACCTTGCCGTGCCTATTTCCACTAAGCATAATGAATTTAGACATGGTATCAACAGCACCTAGAGTATGACCTCTACTACGTTAAAAGGAGTGATGATGTTTGAATAAGAACAATCAAATCAAAAAGCATGTGAGAGGTTTACATTTATAATTAAATAAACCTCTCACATACTTCTGGGAGGAAATAAGTTAATGTATATTTCGAAAGCGATAGGAACGGAACTTGCCAGCGAAAACTTCTCTAAAGCAGCAGCACTTTTTGGAGCTTTGAAGCACCATTTATCGATTCAAGGTGTCATTGAAGGTGTTTTGCACGGCAGAGTTTTCTTGTCCATTGACAGCGCGTCAGCAGTATTAACAAGTCCTCAAGGTATATTTTTAGGCGGGAGCCCGGAAAATCATTTATTTTTTGAAGAAGTTAACAAGCTGTTTAAAGAAGAGCTTTTGCCGAAGCTTGCAGCGATCGGACGGCTGGATTATGTGCTCTTCTATCCCTCGGATGAGAAATGGGAAAACATGCTCAGTCTCGTGATGAAGGATCTGCTGCCTCTGCGAAGCGGCCGTATGACGTTTACTCACGATCTGGACGGAATAGAGACTAAGCTTGCTGATCATATTTTTCCGGTAGATAGCAGCTTTCTTAAAAGAGAAGATTTAATAGGGCTCGATGGCGTCATCAGTGAAATTCAAGGTGGCTGGGCCTCCATTGAAGCTTATGAGGATAGAGGTTTTGGATGCGCTGCAATTCAAGACACGGATGAAGGACCCGCCATCATCAGCTGGTGCCTGGCCGATTGGGTAGTCGGGGATGAATGTGAGCTTGGCATTCAAACAGATGAACAATATCGAGGCAACGGATGGGCTCGAAAAACAGCGTTAGGTGCACTGTCACTTGCGAAGCAACGAGGCATGACAAGAGTAGGCTGGCAATGCTGGTCAAGCAATATAGGCTCGCAACAAACCGCTATAGCTGCTGGGTTTAAGCTGCTTATTGATTTCCCCGTTTTGTTCGGATGGAATCTGCCTTTAAACAATCTCCTCGTTAACGGGAACCATTATCTGCGTGGAGATACGAGATATGGCGTGGAACGAGACTATGCACGTGCAGCATGGAGCTACGCACAAGCTCTTGATCAAGGCTGGGATTGGAACGGAGATGCCGCGCTGTATTGGAATGCCGCTTGCTTGTTTTATTTGACCGGAGAGCAGGATCGTGCCCTACATTATTACAAAAGCGCGGTGGAAAAAGGTTGGCAGGGCATTCATAAGCCCCATTATCATGATTATGTCTATAGAGAAGCGGACAGTGAGCAGATGGCTCTTATTTTCGCTGAAGCATGTAAGTAATAGAGGTTGACCTCTGTTGACCTCTGTTACCCTCCGCCAATGTCTAACATACAATGCATGGTGGAGGTGATTCTTTTATGCTTCAAATGTCATGGTATTCGAAGGCTTTAGGATTAGTCGGCCAGCCAGTCGGCGTCTCTTTAATGAACGGACAAGGTGTAACAGGCGTTTTATGCAGCATTACCGGCGGTAATTTAGTGCTGCAGGAATACTTGTATCAGAGTCAATTTGCGACGAAGCAATATCCCCTTAATACGATTCAAGATGTTAATTCTTTTCCAGGCTGCAGCACGCCCGGTCCTTTATTCTAATACCAATTCACAGATCACCAAGAGCACGGGGCGTTTTAAAAGTCATATTGCGATTTTTTGAGCACTACTTATAACTTATTTTCTTCGAGAAAAAGGACCTCAAGCTCCACTATACAGTGGAATTAGGGGTCCTTTCATTTGAAAACGAGGATGTTCCCCTGTCATGCGAAGACTTTTGCGGCAGCGCCTGCAGCAGCTTCATCTAAGCACAGAAATGCACTTATTTATCCAAATCTTTTTCAATTCTGCTCAATTAGAGGTATTTGTACACCTATTTGTATCATTTCAATCTTGTTTATTAAAAACAGGTGCACTTTTGCACTTGTTTACTCTCCACTATCGGTTCACGCACATTACAATCATACAACATGCATCGCAGATGCTGGATATGGTGGAAAAGAGAATTACGCTAAAAATAGCAGTACAGGAATAGCTCTCCTGTACTGCTATTTTTCATATATTTACCAATACTTCCGTTCAACGCGAGCTATTCCTCCGCGAACTTGATCCTTATGGGACAGCCCCTTTTCTGTATGATGAGCGCTATCCATTGTAATTGAGAACAATTATCATTTATAATGATAGAAGTCGATGGATTTATCATCATCCAGAAAGAGTGAACTGCCTATGTCCCCTGCTTGTGAAGAAATGTCCCTTTCCTCCCATTTATTTTATATGCCTGTCCAAGTAACTAGAATAGATAATGAAACGGTGGCAGACCGCTTCTTTGAAGAAGCGACACCATTTTCCCGTATTCTCATCGTATCGAGCGGTACAGCTGAGCTTTCTATTAACGATCAGCTGTATGAGATAGCGCGTGGAAGCGTCGTGTTATGTGATGCCTATCAGCGATTAAAATGGAAGGCATCTCCCTCGCTGCGCGGTATCCAGATTGCTTACCGCTGCTTGACTGCAGAGGGCTCCGAGCATCGCGGGCTCAATCACGCTGAACCGCTGCATCGCTGTCCTGTCGGAATCCTTAGACTAGCCGGCGAGCTGGAAACGGTGTGGAGAGAGCCCCAATTAAGTGAACCGCTTCAATCTCAACAGTTGTTTATTGAGCTGCTTGTAGAGTTGTTCAAAGAACGTAATGCTTTGCAGCAGCCATCCAACTACTGGCTGGAACATGCCATTCAATATATGGAGACGCATTATAATAAGGATCTGACGCGGGAGCAAATGGCTGAACAAGCTCATGTAAGCCAAGAGCATTTCTCACGTACATTCCGCAAAAATACGGGACGCACCTTCAATGCCTATCTGACCTTGCTGAGAATTCGCAGCGCGCAGCGGCGTATCCTTGTCGGAGCTCCTGATCTGAATACTCTCGCACTAGAAGTCGGCTATAAGGAAGGCTTTTATTTAAGCCGTAAATTCAAAGAAGCTGTCGGGCTTTCCCCCACCGCTTATCAACGCAAGCACAAACGGATTGCCGCATTGAATCTAAATCATACTGCTAGCCTAATGGCGCTCGGCGTTATCCCAGAGCTTGGCGTCTATACAACCTGGTTGGAGCATTCCAATAACAAGTTGATTGTAAACACCAGTCAGAAGTTAAATACATACGGCCAAACTCCCTCCACCTATTATGAAGCGATCGCTGCTGCAAGGCCTGATGTCATTATTAGCTACAATACGGCGGAAGAGAATAAGGACCTGCTTCCGCTCGCGCCAGTGGTGGAACTCCCTTTTATGACGATGAACTGGCGCGAACAGTTCCTTATGATTGCTGACATTGTAGATAAACGTCAGACAGCTGAAGCGTGGCTCGCCTATTATGATCAGTTGATCATTAGAAGCAATCATAGGCTGGATCGCCAGCTTGGCTATCGCGGTACCGCCGTTGTATGGGAGATTGATTCGAACAAAGCTTATTGCTGCAGCAGCAGTCATGGCAGAGGCAGTCAAATTCTTTATGATGATCTCGGATTTCAGCCTCCCTCCGAATTGCTGGAACAAGGCTTTTTCGCTCGTGGATATGTGGAAGCAGATATCGAAACCATTGCATCTTATCCGGCCGACCATATTTTCATTACTTCATTGCCTTCTTGCCAGCGTGATCTGATTCAAATGGATCGTTTATTTCACTCCCCTCGCTGGCTTGCGCTGAAAGCTGTCCAGAATAAGCAGGTATACCTGCTTAATGAGCCAGATATGTTTTGCGGATACGACCCGATCTCTACGCAAGCGCAGCTTCGAGAGCTGCTTCGTGCGATGACCTCACGTCACAAATCTGCATGACTACACATCATTTTAGTCCATAGTCATTTTCAAGATTACACGGTAAAGTGTTACTGAGAATGATTATCGTTTTAAATAAGGGGGATATGACATTGTTTTCTTTTCAACAGAAGTTTTACAGCAGCCGTCGTTTCATTTTTGCCGTTTCATTACTATTGTTAGCGGTTCTCGTTTCCGCTTGTGGAACAGAAAAAGCTCCAACCAACACTGGAGCACCATCAAGCGGCACCGAAGAGACCACACCCGAAACGGCCGTGCCGGAAGCTGCGAAATTCAAGACGGTCTCCACGGTTAAAGGCGACATCGAAATTCCGGTTCATCCGAAGCGGATTGTAGCCGAAGAATACTTGGGCAGCCTGATTGCTCTTGATGTTATTCCGGCAGGATCTCCGGGTGTTACGATAGAAAACTACTATTTCAAAGAAGCGCTGGCAGGCGTTGCAGATACAGGAATTTATGGAGAGCCATCCGCTGAAAACATAATCAGCCTCTCCCCCGATCTCATCATTACAGCCAACGGAGACAGCTACGAGCAGCTCCGTAAAATTGCACCAACGATTGTTATCCCATACGGAGAATTAAAAAATGTTCACGCTGAGTTGACCTATTTCGGAGATTTATTCGGAAAAGAAGATGTAGCTAAGTCATGGCTGGCCGAATATGACCGACGCATTGCAGAAGCCAAAGCTAAGGTAGATAAAGCTATTCCTGAGGGTGCAACCTTCTCCATCATGGAGTACAGCGATAAAACGACTTGGGTTTATGGAGACAACTTCGGTCGCGGCGGCCAACCCATCTATCAATCATTAGGCCGTAAACCTCCTGTCGATGTTGCCGATGAAATCATGAAGAAGCAGTGGGCTGAAATTTCATCGGAAATGCTGTCCAAGTATGCAGGCGATTATATTATTTTGACATCCAATGACCGTACAATAGAATATTTTCAAAACGACCCGATCTGGGGCAATCTTCCGGCTGTAAAAAATGGCCACATCTACATATGGCCTGAAGAGAGATCATGGTATTATGACCCCATCGCTGTTCTAGCTCAATCTGAAGAGCTGACAGAGTGGCTCGTTAATCAAGGGAAATAATAAAAAGCCTTCAAAACCACTAGCAGCGTGGCTTTGAAGGCTCTTTTAACTATAATAAGTTCTACTTATTCTAAAATAATAACCACCGCTTTACTTCGCTACAACCGGTTTATCTTGAGATACTGCAAGTTGATGCAGATAAATGCCCGTTCCATCTCCAATGGCGTAATTGAGTATCCGTTTGTTAACTGGAACGATAACGGCGCGATATAACGTAGGGAATACAGGAATATCCTTCACCATCAGTTCCTGCCACTGCTTATAGATATCTTGACGTACCTTTACGTCAAAGGCCGCTTCTGAAATACCGTCTTTAAGCAGTTTATCCTGCTCGTCACTAGCATAACGCGGGAAGTTGTAAATCGCATCGCGCCCGTATAAGCCAGCCGGATCGACGTCTATTCCTACGCCCCAAGCTCCTTGATACACATCTACTGTTGGATCATCTTTTCCTGTGCTGCCTACACGATCATAGAACGTGTTAAACTCCACCATTTCCAGCTTTACGTTCAAGCCAATCGCTTGCCATGACTGTACATAATATTGAGCAAGCGGCTGTGCAATATCTCCGCCTGTCATGGAAATAAAGTTAATAGCTAATTCGCTGCCATCTGGATTTGTACGGAATTTGCCATTCATTTTGTAGCCGGCATCATCCAAAATCTTGTTAGCCAAATCTTTATCAAAGGCAAGGCCTTTATTAGTAGCATCATGGTACTCTGGGTGAGAAGGCGGAATAAGTGTCGTCGCATTCCAGCGCAGGCCGTGATAGAATTGCTTGCCGACCTGATCGTTATCGACCGCATGCCACATCGCTTTCCGCAGGTTTACATCGCCCATTTTCGATTTTGGATCAGGAACGACTTTGCCAGCCTCAGCATCCCACTTGCCTAGTTTAAAGCCAATATACGTATATGCACGGTCAATTGCACCTAAGTATTCAAGATTTGATAGACTCGCATTATCTGGATATTGATCCGCCGGGAAGGAATCAACGAGATCGACGCCGCCAGTTTTCAATTGTTGTACGACGGTTGTTTGATTAATTACTTTCAATACAACCTCATCTAGTGCAGGCTCACCGCGCCAGTAATCTGTATTTTTCTCAAAAACAACAGATTCCCCAGGAACGATGCTTTTTACTTTAAATGGCCCGAAGCCGATTGGTTTCTCACGAACCTCTGGAGAAGCCGAAATTTTAGCTACATCCATATTGCCGAATATGTGCTTCGCTAATGGATAATTCCATACACCACCGGTCAAAAGGGAAGGAGATGATTGAATATACGTAATTTTAAGCTTTTTCTCGCCTAAAACTTCAATTCCTGAGATCGTTTTTGCTTTTCCTTCATGGAATTCCGTCATCCCTACGATATTAGTGAAATTCGAATCATACCGTGGACCGTCATATTTGGGGTTGCCGATGACTTCATGAGCGAATAACCAATCCTCTGCAGTTACTGGCTTGCCGTCATGCCAGTTTACATTATCGCGAATCGTAAGCGTAAATGTTTTGCCATCCTCAGACACTTCATACGTTGCTGCCCCATCATTCGTATATACATAGCTTTTATCCCAAGTAAGCAGCCCTTCATCAAACCAGTTTAGTACTTGTGAATCCGGATCACCGGAATAAAAGTTCCAGTTCAGCGTCCCTTCAAATGGTGTATCTGATACAAGGCCAAATGTAATGGAACCACCCTTTATGGCTTCGCCCTCATTTTTCTTCACATTGCTGAAATCCTCAATGGAATAAAGACCATCGTCTGGAGCAGGCTTCTCGGTTTCCGCAGGAGCGGCACTCTCCGTGGGCTTCGCCGCACCATCAGTCGGGCTCGGCGTGTCTACACTCCCGTTATTAGATGAACAAGCTGCAAGAAAGACTAGCAATGCCACCATAAGCGGTAAAAATAAAGACCTTGAAAACATCGTGTTCTTCTTCACCATCATTCTCCTCCTTTATTATCCTTTTCTTTGTCTTGCATCTGTCGCACGCTTTAGCGCTTGACCGACATTGTTTATACTCAACATCAGTACCAAAATCAGTATCGATGCAGGTAACCATATCCACCATCTAAGCTCGAGCGTTTGCGGGTCTCTAGCATAGCTGACTAACGTGCCTAAGCTGGGCATGCTCTCTGGAAACCCGAAGCCAAGAAACGATAGTCCAGACTCTAAACCGATATTTGCCGCCAAGTTCAAAGTCATCGTTACAATTATGATGGAGCTTAAATTCGGCAATACCTGGACCATCATGATTTTAAAATTGGAGGAGCCTAATGTTTTGGATGCCTGAACATAATCAAGCTCCTTCTCCTGCAGCGCTTTTGAACGAATTAATCTTGCAATCCCCATCCACAAAAAAGCGGTCATAATAAGCGAGAAAGACCAAATATTATATTTGGGTACGGCTGTAACAAACGCAATCACGATCATCAAGGTCGGCAGGATCATAAAAAAGTCAACAAATCTCATAAAGATGTTATCAACCGTACCGCCGAAATAACCAGAAATGAGTCCAACACATACGCCAATTACTCCTGTAAATGCAGTAACAATAATAGCAATCGTTAATGAATTTCGAGTCCCAATAATTAATTGCCCAAAAACATCGCGGCCTCCATAATCCGTACCTAACAAATGCTCGGATGACGGCGGCTTTTTCAGTGCGAATAAATCAACCGATACAATTTGCTCCTGATTCAGAACAAGAGAGATCCCATACACAGAAAGAATAACTACGCTCAAAAAAATTAATGATACGAATGCGACTTTGTCTCGTACGATTTCCCGCCAAATAATATTCAAGCTTGACGGGCTTTTATCCGGCACCTGGAGCGCGGTTATGGGAATGTTCGTCTTTCTCATTTCTTTCACCTCAACATCTCGAGTTCTTATTTAATTCGAATACGAGGATCAACGATACTCAAAACAATGTCAGAGATTAATGCCCCGACAATAGAGGCCACTCCATACAATAAAACAAGCGCAGTAACGACGCTGAAATCCCGCAGAGCGATAGAGCTTAAGAATAGTTGACCCATTCCTGGATAACTGAAGATACCCTCTATGAACACCGTGCCTCCGATGAGTCCAGTAATTTCATAACCAAAAAAAGCTGCGATCGGCAATAACGAATTTCTTAAAATATGGCGATTATAAACGCGGGATTCTGAGGCGCCTTTCGCTCTTGCTGTGATAATGAAATCCTTTTGCTTCGTATCAATGATTTCGCTTCGAAGATATTGAACCGTCGACACGGTTGCGATAAGAGCCATCGAAATGGCTGGGAGCAGCAAATGATAAAATTTGCTCATAACATATTGAAGAGTACTTGGTTCCAGTCCTGGAGCGACGCTTCCTCCCGTTGGAAACCAACCAAAATGAAAGCCGAACACCCATAACATCAATAAAGCGAAAATAAATAGTGGGGCTGCAAATCCAATATAGGTATAGCCTGTAATCAATCGATCTCCCCATGTGTCGTTATAGCGGCCGCTTGTAATCCCAAGCGGTATTGCTATCAAGTAAGTAAGGATTAGAGTGACGATGGATAACCAAACGGTATTCATCATGCGCTGGCCAATCAAATCAGACACTGGCATTTTGAAACGAAACGACTGTCCGAAGTCACCTTGCACAGCTTTCGTAATCCAGTCCCAATACTGCACATACCACGGATTGTTAAGGCCCAGCCTCTCACGCTGTGCATCCATTGCAGCTGGATCTATACTCGGATCGATCATTCCAGTCAATGCGTCCCCCGGCATAGCCTTCGCTATTAGAAAGACGAGGATGCTTAACAATATAATTTGAGGGATCATAATGACTATTCTTCGTGAAACTGTGCGCCACATCGTCCTCACCCTCTCCCAGGCAAAGCCACGAAATGTGTTTCTGAAACGGGTTTTAACGGATAGGCCAAACCATCCTCGTCAAAATAGTTTTCATAGGCTTGTTCATATTCCGCCTTTACCGCTTTGCGAAACGAGTGTTTTTCCTCTCGTTTCGTTGGATCAATGTCAGGAATAGCCGAGATAAGACGCTTCGTGTAAATATGCTGAGGCTGATTGAATATATCAGCTGTCGTTCCTCGTTCAACGTAACGGCCTTTGTACATAATGCCAATATGATCGCACATATGCCTTATAATGCCGAGATCATGACTAATGAGCAGATAAGTAAGATTTAGCTCTTTCTGAATATCCTGCATGAAGTTTAGTACCTGCGCTTGAACGGATACGTCCAGCGCTGACACGGGTTCATCGGCTATAATCAGCTTTGGTTTTAAAGCGATGGCTCTCGCAATCCCGATTCGCTGCCGCTGGCCTCCTGAAAATTCATGAGGATATTTATAAATCGATTCTGGGCTCAAGCCCACTTGCTCCAGTAATTGTTGTACACTGCGCTTCTCTTCGCCAGCAGACTGCTTCTCAAAATTTCGCAGCGGCTCAGCGATAATATCAAGCACGCGTTTCTTAGGATTCAAGGAGGAATAGGGATCTTGGAAGATCATTTGAATATCTCTGCGGAAGCCTGCATGGCTTCGAAGTCCGCCAGCAGCAAGCTGCTGACCTTGGAAGAGAACACTTCCTGATGTAATTGCATTTAAGCCTATGATGGCCCTGCCTGTCGTGGTCTTGCCAGAGCCAGACTCGCCTACTAGTCCATAGGTCTGACCCTGCTCCAAGGAGAATTGTATACCGTCTACCGCTTTGATCGGTGGACCCTTTTTACTGAAAAGACTCCCGCGATTCGGAAAATGTACCTTTAGATCGCTGATCTCAAGAAATGACATGTTGATGATCCTCCTTCTCGTCAGGGAAGTGAAAATGCTTGTAGCAGCTGCATCTGACGAAATGGCCCGGAGAAATCTCATGCATTTCCGGGTTCGCTTCATGTGCAGCCTCAGCAATCCAAGGCGTCCTCGATCGAAAACGGCAGCCCTGCCTCGGGAGGTTCTGAAGAGATGGCACAATTCCCTGAATAACATGGAGCTTAGACTTTGCTTCATTCACAGTTGGTATCGATTGCAATAATGATCTGGTATAGGGATGCTGTGCTTTAGCAATGATTGTGTAGATATCGGCAATTTCAACAATTTGTCCGGCATACATAACAGCGACTCGGTCAGCCATCTCGGCCACAACGCCCAAGTCATGCGTGATTAATACAATGCCAGCCTTGCTTTCATCCTTCAATCGCCGCAGCAATTCAAGAATTTGCAATTGTATCGTTACATCCAGTGCTGTAGTCGGTTCATCTGCAATTAATAGCTTAGGATCATTGGCAATCGCGATGGCAATAATGACACRCTGCCTCATCCCGCCGGACAATTCATGGGGGTAACGCCCGTATGTATGCTCTGGGCGAGGAATACCCACTTTAGTTAAAAGCTCGATCGCCCTGTCCGCTCTTTCCTTACTAGAGAGTTTGGGCTGGTGCAGGAGAATAACTTCTTCAATCTGAGTACCGATAATCATAAGGGGATTTAATGCGGATAATGGGTCTTGGAAGATCATGCCTATTTCTTTCCCTCTCAGCTTATTTAGCGTGGAGGGTGACATCTGGACAATGTCCTGTCCTTGGTAATAAATATTTCCTTCTATCTTTGCTCTCGTATGGAGGCCCATGATGGAATAGGCCAGCGCACTCTTGCCGGAGCCCGATTCCCCCACTATGGCAAGAACCTCATTTTCTTTTACCGTTAGCGTCACATCATCCACTGCTGCGTAATAACGATCCGCAATTCGAAAAGAAGTCGTCAAATTTTCAATTTTCAGCAGCTCTTTTTTCAATAGAATCCTCCTAACGTAGTGATTCTAAACTTGCAATATTCATAATTTTCCGAATTTTCAAACCATAGATTTATCATATCTAATATAAGCATAAAACAATTTAACTGCAACTATAATTTATAGCATATTCAATATATATATTCTTGTTTTTGGATTTCATTACTCTAATGGATCATATACTAATGTCTATAGTAAACGCTGTCAAGCTTTAATGTGATGTATTACATTTCGGTGATAGTTATTTGTTAGGTTTATACTGTTATATAATTACATTTAATAAAATATGTATTTTCTTTTTGTAAATATAATCTCCGTTTTACTCATTACTACAATCATTACTTTAAAAATATTTATGAAATTTTCAGCAAACGAAACTCTGATAAACTATTTTTCAATATTAGTTTACGAGTTAGATTCCTCACTGTTTTTATGCAATAATATGTACATAATCTTTTAAAATGAAACAGAAACAGAAAAGATTTCCCTTAGTCTAAACGAATTTATTAATGGCGATAATAATATTCGATACTAAAAACAATTCATAGCAGATGGAGTGAGCGCCCTGATTTCTTTAAACCGATTTATTAAAATTTGTTTCGCTGTAATTTTAGTTCTTGCCATTATTTATTTAGCATCACTTGTCGATTTTATTTTCAAGCCCTTCGTTTCTTTGTTCAGTATTGTTATGATTCCGTTGATGCTCGCCTCTTTTTTCTATTATCTACTACGCCCGCTTGTAAACTGGATGGAGCGACCTAAATTAAAGAGACCTTGGGTCATTCTCATTATTTATTTAGCAGCTGCTGTGCTGTTTAGTTTATTTATCGTTGGCGTATTTCCTTCGCTTCGCACTCAGTTTTTCAATTTAGTAAATAATGCGCCTAATCTTTTCAATACGTTAGGCAAGCAGCTGCAAGATCTGGAACAGAACGGGTTTTTAGCAGACATTTTACCTGAAGATGTAAGTCCTTTTTCAAAAATAACCGAATACCTGAATAAAGGATTTTCATTGTTGACTAACTATTTAACGGGGATGTTTTCTTTTATCTCTAATTTCGCACTCATTTTGTTCACCTTCCCTATTCTTCTTTTTTACATGTTGAAGGAAGGGGATAAATTCGGCCAGAAAATCGTCAGCTTCATGCCTAAGAGGTACCATGCTGAAGGTGAAAAAACGATGCAGGAGATTGATACGGCTCTAAGCGGATTCATTGTGGGGAGAGTTGTTGTAAATCTGGCGCTCGGTGTTCTGATGTATATCGGCTTCCTTATCATCGGTTTGCCTTATGCTCTTTTATTGACTGTCGTTGCTGTTATTATGAATTTTATTCCTTTTATAGGTGCCATACTGTCTGCTGTACCGATCGTCATTATTGGTTTAATTGAATCGCCAACTGTTGCGATTTGGTCATTAGTGGTCATTCTACTCTCACAACAAATACAGGATAATATTATTTCACCTTATATTTTCGGAAAACAGCTCGATATTCACCCTATCACAACTATTCTATTGGTGCTGGTGGGCAGTGACGCTTTTGGAATCATAGGCGTAATCATTATTATACCGGTATATATGATGCTGAAAATCGTTGTTACCAAGGTATATCAGCTGTTCTTCAAACAGAAATGGGAAGACGCGTAAGTATTAAGCTTTACAAGCAAAAGGGGATCACATCGATGTGGTCCCCTTTTGCTTACCCGTAGCCATTGTGATTTCTGTTTTTGCCMAAATCGTATTGCCGTCATCCACCACCAATCTCGATTCTAGTTTATTCACCCTCAAATATTCTATGATAATTAATAGATTTTGGTGTTACAAAACATCCCTATTCTCGATATGCCGAACCGTTGACCAGGCGATCGCTACGCCAAATACTGCTAAAGCAAGCGGAATGTAAATGATGGTTGCCAGTGAGAAGACAGGATTGCTCGAACTCGTCAGCATGACGATTAGGAGTGAAGAGAGAATAGTTGCAGGCACCGAATGCTTGCGCATGCCGAAATAAAGCGGCACTAAACTTGCTCCTGCTGCTGCAAAAGCAAAACTTACGATGCTTGCTAGCTGCGCAGCATAATCCATCGGTACAGGCGCTTCCTCTATAATATGAAAAAAATGATTTATGCCAATAAGCATGGACAATGTGAAAATATGCGAGATGACGATTGCAACAAAAGTAAGGATAGCTACAATCGCCAGCTTGGAAGCAAACAGCTTTTTGCGACTAACCGGGTACATAAACATAACTAGAATTGTTTTTTTCTTATACTCATCAATGATTAACTTGCTAATTAGAACGGCAGCCATGACGATAAACGTCGATCTAACCATAGCGCCAGCTATAATATACAGCTCTCCAATATTTGCGATCTCATTTTTTACTTCTACACCCTCAAAGTAACCGATCATGAACATTAGCGTAACAATCAAGACATTCGCTATGATCGCTGCCTTCACATACCAGCCTAATCCCATTTTCGCTATTTCCAGCTTCATAAGTTTAATCACGAATGCTTCACCTCGTCCCCTTGAATCAAATCGAGGAAATACTGCTCCAAAGAAGTGTACTTCTTGTTCAGCGACTCGATATTCACATCATTTAGTGCAAGCGACTTTGAAATCGTCGTCTGCATCGCTCCCGATTCAAAGATGCGAATCATATTGTCATTGATAATTTTAAAATTAGTGAGCTGGAGCTCGTTGGCTAGCACAGCGCACGCCTTTGTCCGATCCGGCGTTATGAGCTCGATATATTCTGAGTTCTGGCCCCTTACATCTGCCATCGACACCTGTTTAATGAGCCTGCCGCCGCTGATCACGCCAATCGTATTGGCCATTTGCTCTATTTCACTGAGCAAATGGCTCGATATGAGAATAGTAACTCCATAATCTGTACTTAGCATTTGAAGCAGATTACGAATTTCTTTAATGCCGGCAGGATCAAGCCCATTAATCGGCTCGTCCAATATGAGCAATTCAGGTCTGTTCATAATCGCTCTAGCGATCGCCAGTCTTTGCTTCATCCCGAGCGAGAAGTTTTTGACCGCTTTATCATCCACGTTTCGCAGGGCAACCATGCCGAGCACCTCTCCGATAACCTTGTCATCATGGCAGCCCATGTACTCGTTATGCAGCTGCAGGTTTTGTTTGGCAGTCAGCTTGTCATAAAAAACCGGCATTTCAATGATGCTTCCCATTCTTTTAAATACATCATACGTGTTAGGCCTAAGCGGCTCATTAAACAATTCGATTTGCCCCGCAGTCGGCTTAATCAAATTCGTGAGCATTTTCATAACGGTCGTTTTCCCTGCGCCATTTGGGCCAAGGAAGCCGTATATTTCGCCCTTCCGCACGCTCATGCTTACATTGCTTACGACTTCTTTGCCCTCAAATGCTTTCGTCAGGCCGCTCGTTCTCAAAATATAATCCACTCGTTCTCTCCTTCTTTCCATGTTGTAACTAGTTCTCAGTTTATCGAACACCCTTATCTTATTTGTTGCTTATTTCTAACAAAAATCTTAAGTTGCTAATAGGTCATGCGTTTGAGCTTAACCGTGAACGTCGTTTTCTCAAACGGGATGCTATGCAATGTAATCTCGCCATTCATTTCCTCCACGAGTCTTTTCGTAATCGTTAAGCCCAATCCACTTCCCTGGAAAGCCTTGTTTCTAGACTCCTCCAGCGTAAACATCCTTTCAAAAACAAGCTCTTGATTTCGAGCGCTAATCCCTTTGCCGCAATCCGAAACGTCAATCCTAACATACGAATCGTCAACGCTCATAGCAAGCCCAATTCTCTTCCCATCGCTGCCGTAACGAATGGCATTGGACAATAAATTGCTGAGCACCCGCTCCAGCGCTTCCTCGTTTCCTAAAGCATAGATCGCTTCTTCTGGAATTTGAATATCTGCTTCATAGCCGCTTGCCTGCACCAAATCGTAAAAGGACAAAATGCTTTTTTTGCATAGCTCGTTCATATGTATTCGCGATAGCGTGATGTCGTTGTCACCCGCTTCTAATCTAGCTAGATCGAAAAAACCGTTCATCAGCTTAATGATCTCCAGCGTTTTTCCATGAATCAGCCGCAGAAGACGTTCTCTTTCTTCAGATGCCATCTCGCGGGTGCCTTGTATCATCTCGGCATAGCCGAGCACGACGGTTAGCGGTGTTTTTAGATCATGCGAGAAGTTAGCAAGCATTTTCCTCATGGAATGATTCGTTTTAGTAAACTGCGCCAGCTTATTTTGATTATCTGTGAAGAGGCGGTTTAACTCGACCAGCAGAAGTTTCAATTCGCGATCATCTGTCATGAGAAGCAGCGTTTCCGAAGATTGCTGCTCTAGCTGTCTGCTGATTTGGTTTGCAATATACCGTAAGTCGGAGCTTCTAGCGCGCTTCATTTGATACTGAATGACATTTAAAATGGCGAGTATGACAATGATACCTACTAAACTATAAACCATATTAAAATTCTCCCAGCTTATATCCGATGCCCCATAACGTCTTTATATATTGCGGCGATGATGGATCGTCTTCGATCTTCTCTCTCAAACGGCTGATATGAACGTTTATAACGTTCTCGTCTCCAAAGTAATCATCATTCCATACCGATCTGTAAATTTGCTCCTTCGTAAACACTTTGGTTGGGTTCATCGTTAGAAGCTTTATGATCTGCCATTCCTTTGAAGTAAGCTTAATCGACTTGCCCCGTTTACTTACATCAATATTATCCGTATCGATTGTAAGTTCATGAACACGAAGTACGTTCGAGGCTTCCTGATTCCGAACACCTGAGTATAGCGTTGCTCTGCGAATCGCAGCTTTTACTCTTGCGAGCAGTTCGATCATAGAGAACGGTTTGGCCAGATAGTCATCCGCTCCGAATCCTAATCCTAAAGCTTTGTCCACATCGCCATCCTTAGCAGATAAAATGAGGACTGGAAGCAGACTATGCTCCCTAATCTTCTTCAAAAAATCAATGCCATTCAGCTTAGGCAGCATGACATCCAGCAATATTAAATCATACGTTTCCTGAGAAAATAACCGCAGTGCTTCTTCACCATCTGCCGCATGTACGATATGGAAGCCTTCCAACGTCAAATAAGCCTCTACCATTTCGCTAATCGATCGATCGTCTTCTACGAGCAATATGCGTTGTTTCAAGCCGTCCCACCTATCCTATCTATGTAAAGTCATTTTATATTTTCAATCTATTTCCTTACTATACCATAGCCTATTTGTGTCAGATGACAGGAACATTGTCCAATAACTAAAAAAAAGCCCGCGATTTTACGCGGACTTAAGATTCGTTTATTTCACTTCAACTACAAAAGGGCTGATAAACGTTTTACCGTTTCGTTGAAATTGCCCCCAAATCTTATATACACCAGCACTCGGGAAAATCGTCATGAATTTCGCCTCCGGGCCTTTCGCTTTTTCCTCCATCGGGTGTACATGCAAATACTGCTCTGTATCTTCGCTTAGAATCACAACGTGCCCAACTGCGCCTAGGTAAGGCTCTAAATCCGTTATCGGATCTTTGGACTTCGCATCCGAAAGTTTGAAGTTCAACTCCATTTCTTTGCCGGCTTCCGGATGATTGTTTTCGAGTGTGATTTCTACCCCGTCCACAATCACGAAATGTTCATCCGATGGTTTAATCGGAACTTGTTCAGCGGCTAGCCCTTCTACCTTGATCCATTCGGACTTCGTTGTGGCTGATCCGCCGGTAGGAATATAGTCGGCGAATAACTTGTAATCTCCACCGGAAGGGAACGATGTCGTGATTTCGAATTGCCCATTCCCTTTGTACTCCGGATGGATGTGGTCAAAGTAAGATAAATCTTTGCTGACTGCGATGAGATGAAGCTTCTTCTCGTGATTAATATCAAATGCCTCGATGGCCTTTCCGTCCGTATCTTGAATTTGTACGGTTATTACGGTGTTCTCTCCAGATTTCGGCGTTTCTTCAGACCATTTCCATTCAGCATTCGTCTCAAGCTTCTTCGTCTCACCAGAATGTTCTTCTCCGTGAGCTCCGTGCTCTCCGGCACTGGATGCAGCGGGTGATGCCACTTGAGAATTCCCGCCATGAGCACCATGATTATCTGTTTCTTGTTTATTTTGTTTTCCGCAAGCAGCAACAAGAACGAGTACAGCTAGCAATCCGATCAAATAAATTCGTTTCATTTTAGCCTCCATGATCTGAATAACTTTAAACTTTTGCCCTTTGTAGACGCAGCGCATTCAGTACAACGGAGACGGAGCTTAAAGCCATAGCTGCTCCGGCGAGCCATGGTGCAAGGAATCCAAGCGCTGCAATCGGGATGCCGATGACATTATAAGCAAGCGCCCAGAACAAGTTTTGCTTAATGTTTACCATCGTTTTCTTACTCATCGAGATCGCGTCCGGAATACTGTTCAAGTCACCGCGCATTAAAGTAACATCCGCAGCCTCCATGGCCACATCGGTTCCCGTTCCGATAGCCATCCCGATATCCGCAATTGCCAATGCCGGCGCATCGTTAATTCCATCTCCAACCATTGCGACCTTCTTACCGCTTTCTTGCAATCGCTTGACCTCGTTGGCTTTGCCATCGGGCAGCACTTCCGCCAGCACATGGTCGATTCCAACTTGGCTCGCAATGGCTTTCGCCGTACGTTCATTGTCGCCTGTCATCATCACGACTTCCAAACCGAGCTGCTTTAATCTGGCAACTGCCTGCTTCGAAGTTTCTTTAATCGTGTCCGCTACGGCTACCATACCAGCGTACTTCCCGTTAACCGCAACCAGCATCGCTGTTTTTCCAACCGACTCCAGTCGGCTCATTTCCTCAAAAGCGGACTCCGCGTTCACGTTAGCTTTCGCCAATAACTTTCGGGTTCCTATTAGCAATTCGTTCCCTTGAACTGTAGCTTCAATGCCAAACCCAGGTATCGCTTGAAAGGATTCGGTCGATGGGAGAGAAATACCTTGCTCTTGAATGCCAGCCACGATCGCTTCCGCAAGCGGATGCTCCGAATTCTTCTCCGCTGCAGCAATCCAGGACAAGAGCTGTTCCCGATTATAGCCTTGCTCAATCCGTACATCCGTCAATTCCGGCTTGCCTTTCGTTACCGTTCCCGTTTTATCCAATATAATGGTGTTAATGCGATGCGTGGATTCTAAATGCTCGCCGCCTTTGAACAAAATACCGAGTTCAGCGGATCGACCCGAACCAGCCATGATCGATGTTGGCGTAGCAAGACCTAGCGCACACGGGCATGCTATAACCAGAACGGCAATTGCCTTCTCCAACGCCTCTGCGAAATTGCCTGCATCAACAGCGAAGTACCAGATCAAGAAAGTGACGATCGCGATCCCTACAACGATCGGGACGAATATTCCAGAGATCACGTCAGCCACCCTTTGAATCGGCGCTTTCGAGCCTTGCGCTTCCTCTACGACTTTGATGATTTGGGAAAGCGCCGTTTCTTTTCCGACTTTAGTCGCTCTAACTTTAAGCACGCCATTTTTGTTCAGCGTTGCTCCAATGACTTGATCTCCTGTCTGCTTATCTACCGGGATACTTTCACCGGTTAACATCGATTCATCAACTGCCGATAACCCTTCAAGCACTACACCATCGACTGGCACTTTCTCGCCGGGTTTAACTAGGAATACATCTCCAGTTACTACCTCTTCTATTGGAATACTAACTTCCTGACCATCCCGTATGACGATAGCCGACTTGGCTTGTAAACCCATCAATGCTTTAATCGCTTCGGAAGATCGGCCTTTCGCCAGCGTTTCAAATAATTTACCCAGCAAGATTAACGTAATCAGCACGGCACTCGTCTCATAATACATCTCAACCTGATGATGTGCGGATGCATTTATTGATTCGATGGTTAAGTAAACACTATAGAAGTAGGCGGCAGATGTGCCGAGCGCTACCAATACATCCATATTCGCACTGCCATTGCGCAGCGCCTTATAGGCTCCGACATAGAAACGGCTGCCAATAATGAATTGTACCGGGGTAGCCAATATCAATTGGAACCATGGATTCATGAAAATCTCAGGCACCCATATCCATGACGTAAAGGAGAAATGCCCAACCATTGCCCAGAGAAGCGGCAAAGAGAGAATAGCTGATACAATCAACCGGATCTGCAGGCTGCGGACTTCTTTTTTCTTATGATCGCTTTCATTCGTCTGCTCGCTCTTTGGTTTAGCTTTATAGCCGATCTGTTCAACTTTCTTGATCATATCTGCAGCACTTGTCATGGATGGAATAAATTCCACATGCGCCGTCTCCAAAGCTAAGTTTACCGTCGCTTTTACGCCGCTCATTTTGTTAAGGCCCTTCTCGATGCGCGTGGCGCATGCTGCGCAGGTCATGCCTACAATATCGAAGTCAATGGACTCCTTCACCGTACCGTATCCCAGGGCTTGAATTTTCTGCTCCAATTGGGACATGTTCACTTGAGTAGGGTCAAAGTTGACGGATGCTTGCTCCATGGCGAAGTTCACGTTTGCTTGTGCAACGCCTTCCAGCTTATTCAGGCCTTTCTCTATACGGCTCGCACATGCTGCGCAAGTCATGCCAGTGATCTGTAGTGTGGCTTGTTGATTAGATACTGCTTGATTAGAACTGCTCATGATCATCACCTATTCTTCTGTCGTATTACCATCTTAACTATGTGACTTTTTTATTTCACGACATCGTAACCCTGTTTCTCAATCGTTTCGACAATKGCATCCAATGAGACTTCACTGTCGTCATACACCAATTCAACCAGGCCTGCGGCTCGATCAACAGTCGCTTTGGCACCGAGAGTTTCGACTGCACCTTCAATCCTACGAACACAACTGCCACAAGTCATTCCTTCTACATTTAACATAACGTTTTTCATTATTAATTCCTCCGTCTCACTTGTTTTGTTAATATACAATACTCCCCTATAGTATATTAACGACAAAATAATAAATTATTGATGACTTCCTTGAAGTTGATTCAACCGACAAGCTTAGTCACACTTTCCTTTCGCAAACGGGTCACTTGCTCCAAGGGTGCAGCCTGCATATCCGATTTTATTAGAATCGACAGTTCCAAGCCGGTGAACGCTTCATCCAGCCAAAGTTCGAATGGCAAACCCACTTCTTCCGCACCTTATGAGAGTGGAGATGCTAAGGCTAATATACGAAGAGTCAAGCTCCAACACAACCTTTGTAATTAATGGTAACGATAAGTATAGAATACCCCCGTACCCTATATTTGTCAAGCGAAGTTGATGAATAAAATTTAAAAGCAAATGTACACAAGCACATTTGCTCCGATTATCATTTCATTAGTTTATTTATTGTCGTCAACAACTCATCAATGACTCCATGTTCACCCGATTGAATTTTTTCAACGACACAGCTTTTCATATGGTTCTCGAGAAGTAATTTTCCGACGCCGTTTAGAGCCGATTGAACCGACGCGATCTGATTGAGCACGTCATCGCAGTACGTATCTTTTTCGATTAACCCTTTGATCCCTCGAATTTGCCCTTCAATTCGGTTCAGGCGACTGGTCAGGTTTATCTTGGTCTTCTCGGAGTGATGGCTATGTTGATGGTGGTGATGATTTTCATGTCCAGCGGATGCAACCGTTAATTCATTTTCCATGGCTTATCCCCTCCCCTTAAGCCCTATTATACCCCCTAACCCTATCCGATGCAAAGTTCTGATAAAGCAGCAAATCAGCCGTGAATAACACGACTGATTATTATGCTATCTCATTTTCAATTCTCTGGCGTTTTCCCTTTACGAATAAAAATCAACGCGATAAGCGCACCCACGATAGCTATGATAGCTGCTCCAACGAATGCGGAGTGAAAACCCGTATTTAATGCTGCAATTTGATCGATCCCTTTATCCAGCTCCCCTTTTGTCCAGGAAGAAGATACAGCAACCATGACAGCTAATCCAATGGCTGAACCAATCTGATAGCTCATATTGGATAAGCCCGACGCCAAACCGGATTCTTCCGGTCTTGCCCCTGACAAGGAGGAAATCGTTGCCGGGATATAAGCCATTGACATGCCAAGTGCCCCGAGTAGAGAAGCCCATAGTACGTTGGTAACGAAGTTTCCATCCTCTGGCGTATTCCCAGCGAACAGCAACAGTGATCCTGCTAATATAAGCATGCCAATGACGAGATTTCCTTTGATGCCGAACTTGCCGACAAGCCTTCCCATGACTGCGACCATCAAGATCATGATGAGGATCGTCATCGGCACCAGAGCAACCCCGCCCATGAATGCCGAATAGTTCAAAACCTGTTGAAGATACAGATTTAAGAAAAACCAAAGCGGAATCCAAGCACCTGAAAGAGTTGCCAAAATGATATTGCTCGCAAGTAGATTTGGAGCTCTAAATATCCGTAGAGGTACGAGCGGGTCTTTTTTCTTCGCTTGCACGATCAGAAACAGAATGAACAGTACAGCAGCAATGGCCAATAGACCAAATGTTTGCGCCCCCCATCCGTTATGCTCCGAAGTGACGATCGCATATACCGCCAGCACCAACGCAGCTGTGACCGTCAGTGATCCTAAGATATCGATGCTGCCCTTGCTTTTTGTTCCTTTTGGAAGGACATACAGACTGTACAAAATAGCGAACAAGCCAACGGGGATGTTGATCAGGAATGTCCAATTCCAACTGAGCCATTCCGTGATGACTCCTCCAAGGAAAACCCCGGCGGTTCCGCCTGCTGCTGCGGATGCTCCCCAGAAGCCGAAAGCTTTGTTTAACTCCTTAGGGTTAGCGACAAAAAGTTGCATGATGATGGTCAATGCAGCTGGAGCGATTAGCGCAGATCCAAATCCCTGAATGGCGCGGCCAATATTCATCGACTCCTGGGACCAAGCTAATCCGGCTAACAGCGAAGCAAGTGACAAGATTATAAACCCAAGCATAAACATCTTGCGTTGACCGAATAGATCGGAAAGTCGGCCTCCTAGCAGCAATAATCCCCCAAAGAAAATGACATACGCATTAAATACCCATTGCAGGTTGTTTTGCGAGTAACCAAGTGCTTCTTTAACAGCTGGAAGAGCAACCCCGATGATAGATGTATCCATGATAACGATGAACTGAGCCAAGCATAGCAAGAACAATGCCTTCCATCTTAGCGGATTCACATTAGCCATAGCATTTGAATTTCCTGACATATCGTATTCCTCCTTGATTTGATTTACATTCGTATAGTATACCCCCCTACCCTATATTGTCAACAACTATTTCCATAAAAAAACTGCTGACTTTAGATCAGCAGTAACTTGATTTGATTTAAATCCACTATGGGATGAGTTGATTGATAGCGCCCGTTAACGTTTCTTTCGGTACAAATCCTGTTACTTTCCCGACTAGCTCACCCTTTTTGTAAATAAACAAAGCTGGTAAACTCATGACTCCCATTTGCTCTGTCACTTTCGTTTCCGTCGCTGCATCCACCATGGCCACCGTTACTTTTCCTGCATAAGCTAGGTCGATTTCCTCTAGAATCGGCTTCATTTGTTTACAGAGCGTACACCATTCCGCCCAAAATTCCACCAAGACGGCATCCTGTTCAGAAACCAACTTATCGTAGGTGTTGTCCGTTAAATTTAAGATAGTCATTGCTATATTCCTCCTCTTGTCTAATTCACCCTTATAGGTACATAACCACCACACGCAACACACAGTTTTTGTTGATGGAGAATCTTAATATACTTTAACTTCATAAAATCAGACAAACACTATAATAACTCAAATACCGCCAAATTAAAATTTAAGATAAAAATCTAAAAATCTATTTATAAGTTAACATGATCTCCGTCGGAATTGAGGCAATTGGGTCTTTATCTGCGGATCGACCTATTAGACTTAAGACGTAGTCGTAGCTCCGTCGCCAGCCGCTTGAGGCGGAATAAGCTTAAATGATACATTTTCATTAACAGTAAATAACGATGAAATTCGGAGGTAAACTGATGCGTGTACGAGGAAGTGCCGGTCGTTCGTGGTCACTTGGAATATTGGCTTTTTTGGCGTTAGCGGTTGGGGCCTACGCCTTGCTTTTGTACGGATCACTTGACGGCATTAAGGAGCAGGGCTTTGTCACAGAAAAAGGAAGCATGCCTGACCTATGGTACAGCGTTTTATGGGGCCATGCCGTTTCTGCTGGAATAGCGATTGCAATCGGCTGGTTTCAATTCATCAAGCGGTTTCGGCATCGCTCGCCAAAARCACACCGCACGATCGGCTATATTTATGCTGCAATGATTGGAATTGGCGGCATCACTGGCCTGTATCTCGCTTTTTACGCAAACGGCGGGCTGATCGCAAAGGTTGGCTTCGGCACCTTATCTATTTTATGGCTGTATTCCCTTTATCGCGCGTTAAAAAGCATTATCGTCCACCGGAATAAGGCTGAGCATGGACGCTGGATGGCAAGAAACTATGCTCTTACCTGCGCTGCAATTACACTCCGCTTGTATACTGCACTCGCAGCCGGTATATGGAAAATAACGGATACGAATGAATCGTTCTTCGTTATTGCTTGGATTTGCTGGGTACCAAATCTACTGTTTATTGAAATGCTAATGAGTAGAAAAAAGCGTATTGGCATGACGCATGAGAACGGTATATATCCAAAGATATAAACAGAAAAAGAGCAAGGACGGCTGCAACCCATCCTTGCTCTTTCCTTTTTATCATCCTGCTTTTAAACGCGGTTATAATCCGCTCTCCACTTCGTAATCGATTTCTTGATCGTCCCGGAATTCATTCCCGCTTCAACAGCCTTCACGCATAATGCAGGAAAAGCATCATCCTCCGCAAAACGCAGAGCAATGATTTGCTGCACGCTAAGTCTTGTATCCAATGGTTTGCCTGTAAGCCTGAAATGCCGAAAATTCTCCTCGTGAACAATGCTGCGATCCTGCAGCTTCGTTGCGAACTGACGGACAACCGCCCCTAATAGAACTACACATACAGAAAGACCAAAAATTAATAGCGAAGAGAAGCTGAATTGCTCTTTAAATATATGAACAATCGACGCGATAAATAAGATAAGCGCAATGGGCGCCAGTATAAAATGATACAAAGGTGCATATTGCCCATGGTTCTCATAGCTTTGCGTTTTCACATTGCTCACAACGATTCCCCCAATGTAATGTCTAGTTCATTCTTTTTTGAAAAACTGAATCACGCCAAAAGCAACAATTGCTGCTTTTACAGCGACTTCATGATCAGATTCCGTCATTTGCTTCAAACCTGCCTCGGAGTGACTCACACCATTACTACCCCACCTCTGCCATGTAGTCTTCCTATTAGAATCATTAAACATGGTGACGTTGAATACTTACAACATATGTAAATCATTATACATGATAACTTTCTATTGTCAGAAAAAAATAAAGTATTTTTAATAACGCTATCTGCATTTCCCTTACTGTCCATCCTGTATTATGATTCTATAAAAAAGGGAAGGGACTCTTCTGCCTATGGAATTATCGAGGTCTCAGCAACTAGCTCAAGAGTATATAACAAATTACGCAAGAAGCCGCAAAAATGAGTCGGAGCAAACAATGAGGGAGATCCTTCAAATGTCCAGCATCGAGCTGAAGACATTTGAAGATGCTGTCTCTAAACTAAAATCTCATGCAAGTATTGCGCTGCACTTTCATCCCGATCGATTAGATCCGAACATGAAAAGCGTTGCTGAAGCACTACTTGAGCAGGGGATCTATAAAAGCCAGTTCGAGACTTTCCTATCGAATGGAAGTGTATCAGCATTTCCAGGTGGTGAACGAGACGTTTGGGAAAATAAAATGTTTGGCGGAGCGTACCAAATCAATGGCTCAACCAATAGCGAACGGCCGAAGTATGGGGCACTCAATGTCATGTTACATCCCGATGGACCTGCTCCACGGTTTGGATCATGTTATTTTCTTTTATCCGCTGAGGTCTCTCATCGTTGCACTTATACTTATTTGGATTCTCACCAAGACCCTAAGGAAAAGGGGACGTATAAGGAATTTGACCTTATTTTGGCTGCTCTCATGAGGGATGCGTTCTATAATAATTTTGCCATTGGTGAAAGCAATCTGACGGTTCGAAAGTTAATCGACCATATGCTCGTCAATCTTGAGAAACCATTCCAAAATCCATCAAACAAAGAGCCAAATCGAAATCTTGACCACTATATCGAAGCTCAGGTTCATGGTGACATTTCTCTTAAAGAAGACGTAAAGACGCTTGTTGCCGATCCATCATTTAAGGGCACCCATACAGGACAAGTCTTAGAACAGCTATGTTTAAAGTATGCAATTGATCTTTACTGGCATAGGGGCTTTACCCTTTTAGTTGATGAGGTTCCTATCAATTTCAGAGGTCCTTCGATGCCTTCACTAGCCAAAAGAATTGCGCAAAGTAATTTTATTGATGTTAATATGATTGGCGCAGCAGCTATGGACTTGAAACGAAATCCAAGTCATTGGAGCGATAGAGGAACCTACAAAGAAGTTCTGCAAGAATTAAAATTACTCTGGCATGTTTTAGTGAGATATGGAAAGCCAATGGAAAAGTGAAAGTTAGCGTAATCGGAGGTTAACAAAGGAAAATTAAAAAAGAGGAGCCTGCAGCTCCTCCCCTCTAAACCTTATGTTCTACCGATTCTTTGCTCTGATCAGCATCTGATCTCACCTTGATTCGATATTCCTGCGGCGATATTCCCTCAAGCTCCTTAAACACACGAGAAAACTGCTTGCTGTTCTCAAAGCCAACGGCGCTGCCGATTTCCTGCATCTTCTGATTGCCTTCGAGCAGCAGTTCTTTGCTTTTGCGAATACGAATTTTTTTTAGAAACAATACAAAATTCTCGCCCGTATGAACCTTGAACGCTTCACTGAAATAGGAGTAATTAAGGCCAACATAATTGCTCACGACAGCCATATTAAGCGGACGATAATAGTTATCCTCCATATAATTAACCGCTGCTTTAATCTCTGAATGCTCGCTATACGCTGAGCGTATGCCTCTGACATAGTCGTTCACGCTTGAGAGCAGCAGCTCCAAGCTCCGATAATAGTCGTGAAAGCTGCGGAAATTATCCATACTGCCCACTTTACGATACAGCTTCAATACCTCGATCGACTCTTCACCGTAAATACGAAATACTTCGTCCAGAACCTGCTCATTGATCATTTTGCCTACCAGCTTTAAGTAGCCAATATCTACATTTGGTATATCCTCGGTATGGAAAATTTGCTTCAGCAGCTCCTGAACCTCCCGTTCCCGATCGGTTCCGAGCATGTTGCCAAGCTTGCGAATTTCTTCTTCTGGCACCGGATAATACTGCCGCTTAGCTCGAATGTCTTCATGATGCAGCAGACGGCAATTCGAATAAATGAATGAATATTGCAGCGCCTCAGAAGCTTGCTTATAACAATGAAACAGATCTTCGATTTCATTCCCCTCGGCGCTTATCCCCATCCGCAGTCCGTCCAGCTCCTTCCCGCCAGCCTGCCTAAACAATTCTTCGAATTGCAATGCTGGGCTGCCGATCAGTACGAGCTTGCCTTCACTATCTAGAAACGAGACCTCCAGTACGCCTTTAATCGGCTGCATCATTTTCTCCACTAGCAGCTTGAACTCTTCTTTGTTCATGGAGTCGCCGCTCTCCGATTTATAATTCAGGACGGCAACAGTAAATGGTCTAGTAAACTGCTCAAATCCGATTTTAGCTTCCAGATCATTTGCAAAATCGTAAGCAGGGTCATCCTGCCTGAACCATTCCTTCAGCCTGTTTATCTGCAGCTGTTCACGGTACGTATCGCTTACCGCTACCCGCTCAGCTAATTCAGCTTGTGCTTGCAGCGTGTGCTCGCTCTTTGTGAGTGATTCAAACAGCTCGTCCCGCCGAATCGGCTTAAGCAAATAATCTTTAACCTGGTATTCTATCGCAGCCTTTGCATAGGAGAAATCGTCATAGCCGCTTAAAATAATGAAGATCGGTTTCTGCTCCGGCTCCGACACCTGAGTTAGCTGTTTAATGAGTTCAATTCCATCCATCACCGGCATGCGAATATCTGTAATTACGATATCTGCTCGTTCATTGCGATATTGTGTTAACGCATCTTCTCCATGAATCGCCATTCGAATGTGATACAATTCGGGAAATTCTCTCTCTATCATCGTCTTGAGCCCTAATCGGATATTTTTCTCGTCATCTACGATCAGCATTGTTCTCATATCCGGAACTTCCTCCCATCAACAGTACCTTAGGAAGGGTAATGACTACTTCTGTGAATTGCCCTTCTCTGCTATATACCTGTAATCCATATGACTTGCCATAATAAAGCCGAATACGCTGATGAACATTGCGCAGGCCGATTCCAAACGCTTGTTTTCCGTTTCCAGTTTCTTTCTCTGAAGAAATCCCGTTACTATTATCGGTGTGAATCATTTCATTTAACCGCTCCAAGCGGGCCGCTTTAATACCCATACCGTTATCTCTCAGCCTGATGATAATGCCTGCTTCCTCATCCTCAATAACATCAATTAATATTTTGCTCGTGCTCTCTTCCACACCTGTCCATGCATGTTTTACTGCATTTTCTACGATTGGCTGCAGGGACATCTTCAGCACTTCAATCTCCAGCAGCTTGGGTGGAATATTTAGTTCCAGCTGAATCGGTTCGTCGAACCGAATATTCATGACGGCAATATAATTCTGAATATGGCGAAGCTCATCCTGTAAGCTTACATACTCGCCAGACCACTTGAAATTATAACGCATCATCCCGCCAAGCGAGGTAAGCGAATCGGATATCGTCCGCTGGTTTTCCATCTCTGCGAGCATCTTAATATTCTCGAGCGTATTGTACAAAAAATGCGAGTCGATCTGACTGTGCAGGGTGCGCAGCTCCGCCTCTTTCGTTAGCGCCTGCTTCTTAACTCCCTGGGCAATTAGCTCATTAATTGTATGAATTAATTTGTTAAAATGATGCGCTAGCTCGCCTATTTCTCCGCCTCCGCCCAAAGGAAGCCCCGTTGGCATTTCTCCTCTTCTTACTTTCTTCATTGCCTCTGTGAGACGACTCAGATTTTTGAGAATAAAGGAGTTCATTAAATACGTTATGAAGGACAATAGACCGATCAAAATAATATTAGCAGCGATGATTTGTCTCTCGGCTCTGGATACGCGTTCATCAACATTTTTTAACGACACCACATTAAGAATATGCGCACTGACTTGTTCCACAGGCGTGGAGACCAGCAAATAAGGATGCTTATTTACAGAAAATCGCTTTTCCTTAACCCCTTGCTCATTCATTTCACGGAACTCTTGCAAAATGGCTTGATGAAGCTCTGGATCACTGCCGACAAACGGTTGATTGTCATCCATAAAAATAGTTCCGTTGCCATCAGCAAGCATCATCTGTGACCCGTCATCCTTAATATTGGCAAACGCTTTAGGCGAGAACTGCTTCAGCAGCATTTCGACTTGGATAATCCCAATACGCTTGCTTCCGGAATTCACGACGCGCAGGAGTGAAACCTTCGGCATTTGCTCGTTAACATCCGTCACGTAACGATGCAAAATGTCGAGATCCTGCTCTTTGAATATCCACATCTCCTTGCCATCCAATTGATCCAGCTTGGCGTACCACGGCTCTTTTTGAATCCGGCGTTCATGGAAAATAATCGGCCAAACTTCGGACATATGATCATTGTTTGCAAACAATCGAAGATGGACAATATTTGGATTATTGATTTGAATGTTGATCATGTCGGTAAGGGCGCCGCGATATAAGTCGAGGAGCTCTTCAACAGGAAGCTCTTCATCCTTTGAAATATAATCCAAAATTTCAGATTTCGATAGCGTGAGCTGGGCAGCCCGTTCCATAGCTTCAATCTGATTTAGAACATTCACTTTCTCCATTTCAAGCAAGTATTGGCTTTGCTTAAAGGTATCGTTAATATAACTATCCCTAATCTGATTAAAGAGATAGTTCGATACGCCGATGCTAGGGATTAATAATATGACGATATAAGCCGCCACAAGGCGGCTTTGCATCGATCGATGTCCCAGCCAATTCGTAGCAGACTGAAGATGTAACCGAAATTTTCTGCCCATAATGCTCTCACTTCCGCTCTGTATTTCATTCACTCGATTATCTTCCCCGTCAAGCAAAAACAGCTATTCTTATATTGCACAAAAAGCACCCCAGACCGTTTCCGGTTCTGGAGTACCTTTCGCTGGGGTCTTCCCCCTAAGTGGTAGAAATGATTATATTATTTTGCTGCGTCCAACTTCGCAACATTTTCTTCGTATTTCTTTTGTTTGTAGGCTTGTACTTTGCTGAATCCAAGAGTCTCACGTTTCTTTAGGAAATCTCCCCAAATTTTATCGAACTCTGCATCCGATTTAGCAAGCACTAGTTTTGGCAATACTTTACCAAACTCTTGATCTATTTTTGTGTTCATAATACCTTCGGCTGAAGTGCCAGTTGGGTTCAACTGGTCGAATTCCGACAAGCTCTTCGCCTTGCCGCGAGTCCAATCTTCCAATTGCTTGAATGGCTCAACAGCTGGCGGAGACCAGATTGGCGTTAGGTTCGTATCCATCATCATCCAGAACGTGTGGGATGCGCCAAGCTGCTTGTCGAAAGCGCCACGATCTGTATTCAATAGATTCAATGCGTCTGGCAAGAACTGGTCTTTGCCATCAATGTTATCCCAAGTTACGCCTTGTTTACCGAAGAACGTATCATGCTGTCCTTCTTCCGAGATCAAATAGTCTAGGAAACGAATCGCGCGCGCTTTGTCTTTCACATCTTTGGAGATCAGAGTTACTGTCCAACCTGAGATCGATGGACCAGCAAGCGTCGGCTGATCAAGGTTAGTATTAGCAGGACCGTCTACAGCAATGTAGATGGAGTTCGGATCATTTGCAAATAGTGCATTTTGTTGGTTTGCAAGGTCAGATCTAGCGTAAAGCATTGCGAAATAACGGCCTTGTGCAATTTTTTCTTCCATTTGCGGGCGCTTGTCAATGAAGATATCTTTCGACAGCAAGCCGTCTTCGTTCGCTTGACGCATTGTTTTCAGCCATTTTACGTATTCAGGATCTGTATTGCGATCATACAGCTGACCATCTTTATCGTAAGGAATAGCAAGGAAGTTCTGAATATAATGTTGAAGCGACGCGTTGCCTGTGTCGCTGAAATCATACATGCCTAGTGGAATAAGCGGTTGGCCATTCACATCAGGATACATTTTTTTCGCAGCCTCAAGTGCATTCAAGAAGCCTTCCGGCGTACGCATATCCGGTTTGCCTAGTGCTTCGTACATATCTTTGCGCACAAGGAAGGTTTGCGTGGATGTAATGTTGTCTCCGAATTTCTCATAGTCTTTAGGTGATGAGGAAGAGTTCGGATAACCGTATACATTGCCGTTTTCTTGTTTGTACCAAGAAAGCTTAGCAGGGTCTGTTACTTTGTAGAAGTAAGGGTCATATTGATCAGCAAGCTCGTTCAGCGGTAGGACTAGATCGCCTTCGATCATTTTCTTAACCGCATCTTCGTACCAGCCTAGTGTAATAAAGTCRGGCAAAGAGCCCGAAGCGATCATTGTATTCATCTTCTCAGCTTCGTTGCCGGCTGGAACGATGAAGTTAATGTTAACGCCAGTTTTTTCAGTAATATATTTCGAAGTCGCATCTACGCCCCATTTGTTAGGGAACCAAGAGAAGTTGATGTACCAGTCGAACGTAATTGGGCTTTTGTCCACTTCCCAGCCCTTATCGTCCTGAGTAAGCTTCACTTGCTCAGCAGAAGCGCCATTGCCCTCTTCCTTGCCATTGTTTTTGTTGCCGCCTGAAGAGCAAGCGGTCGTAAAGACTAGAACCGTTGCGACCATCAGCATCAATACATTTTTGAGCTTAAGCTTCTTGTTCATGTTTGTCTTCCCCTTCTCTGTATGAATGATTATATATGCAATCCTCTGCTCAATAAAGGGCGGAAGGTACTGCCATAAGTTAACCTTTAATCGAACCGATCATCATTCCTTTTACGAAATACTTCTGCAGGAACGGATAAGCGATAACGATTGGAAGGGTCGTGACAACCATCGTAGCCAGCTTGATGGATTGTGTAGTAACGGATTTCCCTATACCTCCAGGGATAGCGGCCAACATTTGGCTAGAGCTGGACTGAGCAACAATACGGTACAAATAAGTTTGTACCGGCTGCATGTCCATGTTGTTCATGTAGATTACGCCGGCAAAATAATCATTCCATTGGTATACCCCGTGGAACAAAGCGATTGTAGCGATAACCGGCATCGATACTGGCAAAATCACTCGCACAAATATCGACCAGTCATTTGCTCCGTCAATTTTGGCTGCTTCCTCAAGGCCATCCGGAATATCCCGGAAGAAGGTCATGAAGATAATAAGATCGAAGAAGCTGAACATGGCAGGAATGATATAGACCATGAAGTTATCCAGCAAATGCAGGTCTCTCATAAGCAGGTAGGTCGGGATTAGACCGCCGCCGAAGAACAAAGTAACCGTTCCGAAGAGAATATATATTTTGCCGCCGATGAGGCCTTTGCGTGAGAATGCATAAGCAACCATCGCCGTAAAAAACACGTGAAGCACCGTGCCAAGCAGTGTTTTGGCTACGGTAATTCCCATCGCAGTCATGATGCCGCTGCTTTGGAAAACCGCGTCGAAGCTCTCGATGCTGAAAACCCGCGGCCACCAGTAGATCCCGCCGCGCATGCCGTCCTGCCCTTCATTGAAGGCATTGACCAGCACATACCAAATCGGATATAGGGTCGCGAAGCAAATGAGCAGCATACCGAAATTGTTGAAGATATCGAAAAATGCTTCTCCTTTTGTTTTACGTTTAATATTAAACACGGTTAGTCGCCTCCGTTTCTAGAACAGTGAAGTATCGTTCATTTTTTTCGTTACTCGGTTTGCAATAAGCAATAGAATTAATGCGATTAAAGACTTAAACAATCCGACAGCAGTCGAGTAAGAATAACGTCCTTGCTGCATGCCCGTCTGATAAACATAAATATCGATAACGTTGCTCGCGCTCTCGTTCAATGAGTTGCGCAGCACTAGAATCTGGTCAAAGTTCGAGTTAAGCACGCCGCTCACTGCTAGAATGAACAGGATGGAGATCGTCGCCTTAATGCTAGGCAAAGTGACGTACCACATTTTTTGAAAACGTCCTGCGCCATCAATTGTTGCTGCTTCATACAACTCTGGAGATACGCTGGCAATAGCCGCAAGATAGATAATGGCGGACCAGCCAAGCTCTTTCCATATATCTGATGTAATGATGATGCTCCAGAAGTAGCTAGGCTCTGCCAAATAGGAAATCGGCTCATCGATGAAATTAAGAGCAAGAAGAACGTTGTTAATAATCCCAACATCCGAAAGCCAAGTGGCAAGAATACCGCCGAGAATAACCCATGACAAAAAGTGAGGCAAATACGAAATGGTCTGAATCGCTTTTTTGAAGCCGACCGAACGAACCTCGTTTAAAAATAATGCAAAAATAATAGGTAGTGGAAATCCGATTGCAAGTTTGATAAGACTGATGCCGAGTGTATTTTTCATGACATCAACGAAGCTCTCATCCTGGAAAAACTCCTTAAAGTGCATAAAGCCAACCCAAGGCGCCTCGCTTATGGATTTAACAATGTTGAATTCTTTAAAGGCGATAATAACGCCATACATAGGAACGTAGTTGAATATAATCATCCATAGCACGCCTAGTAACGCCATAATTTGAATGTGCCGTTGGCTGTACAACTTTTTGAACCATTTGCTTCTTGCTGCCTTTGCGTCCGCAGCAGGCAAGGAAGCAGGCGCTGAACCTAGCTGTGTTTTCAAAATAATTACCCCCATGCTGTTGAAAATCTGATGTAAGCCCTTGCATCTCTTATACTTTAATTGTAGATTGTTGGCTCCTGTCTCGTAAGGCTTTAGATTTCGTATTCAGGTGACCATTTTTCGGTTTTGGGTGCATCTACCGTTTTTTGCGCACAAAAAAATGTGATGCTGGCAGAACCTGCCTCGCATCACATTTTTTTTCATTCTATTTAGCAAACGAAAATTCAATCCAATCCAAATCTACACTGCCGCTTAAAATACGGATGATGACACGAACTGCTCCAGCTGGTAGATGGATGTCCTTTAGAAGCAGGCTCTCCGTCCAATCCTCACCGTTTACCTCACAGCTCACCGGCTCTTGGCCTTCTAGTTCAATGGATAATGTCGCTTGACCCGCAGCTGCTAGCAGCCCTGCATGCAGATCAAATGACTTTGCTTCGACGCACAAAGCATCATACGCAAGCCAATCCCCTTGATGCAGCTCAACACAAAGCGTATTATCCTCTGCCCAAACCTTGCCGCCCTCTGAATGATAGCTTGGCATCTCGGTCTTGCCCGTAATCATCCTCATTGGCACGCCGTCACTTGCACGCAGTCCTGTCTTGTTCGTTTTCTTGTTCACGATGCCAAAGCCGGCACCCTCACCTTGTCCATAAAATTCAGCAGGAATCTGGAGCGGAAGGTGACGCAGCAGCGCACGGGATATGCCCGGGAACGCATCACAATTGTCCACTTTCAGATTATCGAGATATTCATTTAAGATCGCTTCCGCCGTTGCTTCATCCGGTTTAGCGCCGCCCTCCAAATAAGCCGTCAGCAGATTCCAACCTTCCGGCATACGAATAGAGTACGGAGAATTTGATGTGTTCATCTTTTTCCACGTCCAGAAATTCCACGAAATCTGATGGTCCTCGAACATTTGGAATGCTCCGCTGTACCACTGTGCGTTATTTTCACCGCCTTCGCCCATGAAGATCGGCACATTCCACTCCTCACGCTTATCTATATACTTCTGAATACTTTCCGTATCGGGGTTGTTCCAATACTTATGGAATTGCAGCATTAAATTATCATCAAATTTCTCTGTGAATACACTCCAATCCGTTGACCAATGCACCCCTTCAATAATGATCATATGACGCTTGTCCACTTCACGGATCGCTGCTGTAATTTCCTTGTGCAGCGGCTCTACAAGGTCGTTATATTGGTTAAACCAATCTGGAAGAGGTTCATTAAAGAGGTCATATCCGGCAATAATCCAATCGTCTTTATAGCGCTCTGCGAACATTCGCCAAATCGCGATCGTCAGCTCTTGGTTGCGGCGATCCGTAAACAGCTCCGGCAAATCATTTTCCGAATCGTCAATGTTGGCTCCCGTCTGCCCGCCTGGCGCCCCGTGCAAATCCAAAATGACATACAGCTTATACTTTCTGCACCATTCAATCACTTCATGAATTCGTGCAAGCCTCTTTTCATTAAAAATGATCTCTTCGCCTTGCTCTAGAATTCCGCGGGCATTGATTGGAAACCTCACGGAATTAAAGCCCTGCTTCGCCACTTCGCGGACATCAATCTCATCCACATAACGCTCCACATAACTATCCCAGAACTGTGCTGCTTTCTCTTCGCCGATTAATTCCTTGACCATCGCCTCGATTTTGCGCGGACGGTCTCCGCCTTGCGGAAACTTCCACATATAGCCTTCCGGCAGCAGCCAGCTTCCGAACCCAACGCCTCTCAGAACAATTTCTTTGCCGTCTCCATTAAGCAACTTTTTACCTTCCGCCCTAACGAAACCGCTTACATCATTGTTGTTGCTATGCACGCTCATCATCGGATTGCCTCCTTATATGTATGGTTTGGAACTATCATCGTTACTCTCTCAAAATATAGCACAAGACCGCAGTTTACGGTGAGCATTCCGAAATACGGAGAGCATATCCGAAAGGCGCAGCCTTCTAGCAGCCGGTTTGCGTTTTAGTTTGTGTATAGCGATGCATTTGCATTTGTATGCGAATAGGTAGAGTACATGATGAACTGTCCACCAGAAGTATCATGAGTACCAGGGAGGTGACAGAGCAGACAGAGGTGTCAGAGGCGACAGCGGTACCAGCAGTACCAGAAGTACCAGAAGTACCTGAAGTGCCAGCGGTACCAGCGAAACCAGCAGTATCAGCAGTACTAGAGGTACTAGAGGTACTAGAGGTACTAGAGGTACTAGAGGTACCAAAAATACCAGCAGTTCCAAAGGTACCAGAGGTGCCAGAGATACCAGAGATACCAGCGGTACCAGAAGTACTAGAAGTACCACCACTTCCAGCGCCACCAGAGGTATCATCATTATCTGTAACGAATCTGATACACGTTATCCGCCTACATTTCCGCTTTTAAAAAATGTAACGAACACTAGCAACCTTATTTCCTTTAAAACATCCCTTTTCGTGTACAAAAGCACCTAATAGCGTTGCTGTGATTCGTTAGCGTTTTTAAACATCACTCTTCCGCAAAATAAGCTCTTTACGATTCGTTAGACTTTAACTCTTTCCAAATGGCTAATCCATCCAAATAATGCAACCTTATCAATTATTAAGGTGTCTATATGATTACAAGTAAATGTCGTAAGGCAGCATTATTATTATGTTGGGGGTGTACTATCGGTAATGTCGAAAATAAAACCAGTATTTTTCATTTTATTATGCATCATCATCTTAGGCGGATGCTCCAAAGATACAAATAGCAAGGAAAATAAGTTTATTTTAGAGGATGTAACTAAAGCGATTGAAGCTCAGAAGTTAGAGCTAATATCCTATGGGATAACAGGTTACCCTCCGAAATTAAACGATGTTATTCCCGAGGTCTATTCCGTAGGAATGCCACTAAATAAGAAAGAAAATGAACCTGAGTTTATGCATTTTTATATCTTTCAATCTGAAAAAGATCGTATTAATGGGGCTGAAGAACTCCATAAACAAACAGAGAATGCCGATTCCAAATCGTTTCCGAGATTATATCAGGAAGGAAACGTTCTGATCGTTTATTGGAGTGACATCAAGGAGAATACACGACTAGACAAACCTATTGAAGCGGCGTTAGAGCAGCTCAAGAATGCCTAATAATCTCATCCGCTACCGCTTGTGGTGGGGATGACAACATCGTGTAACCCTTTGTTTTGATCGTTACTCTTTCGCCGATCCTCAGGTCATTGTAAAGCTCTCTATCATCAACGCGAATAATCATCACATCGTTATGATTTTCGTTATTCAAAAAATCAGAAAGCGATTTGGATTTAGCCTCTTTTTTTGAAATGTTATAGACAACAAATAGGGTTGGAGCGTCATTGCTGTTAAGTTGTTTCTCTAGAATATAATCGCCTTTTTCAAATGGTTTATTAATGCCAATGATTAACCCGCAGACTGCGATTGCGACTACCAAATACGCTATCCATTTTCTCATCTTTTTCCTCCCTATTTGATTGGTGGTTATTTTATTTTCAAGCTAAGCCACTCACAATATTTCAAGAAAAGCTTGTCCAATAGCTCAGCATTAACCATCGATAATTGTTTGACCAATGCGTATCTAAAGAAATCCAATAGATCAGCTTCAATACTCTCCAGTTGTTCAATCAATTCAATATCGTTATATTCAATAAAAAACATTTTCTGCTTCTCTTGTTCTGTTGGTGGTTTTACATTCATCACTCCATAGTAATCATCCGACCAAATCCTTACTGATTGATCCAAGTATTCGATAGATGGAAAGGGATCATGTCCTAGCCAGGCACTTTTCTTATTTATGACCGCGTCAAGGACCTCCTTCCATTGCTCCAATCCACAGCAACAACTGGGAAGTATCACATGGCTATGACTCTCAAAAGCAATCCCGCCGCTCAGTACAATTTCATCTGTATTAATGAGTTCTTTTACCACTTTATTAGGTTCTTTATTTATATCAATATCATTCATGCCACATAGCACTGTCAGAAAAATAACAACATCCTCTGCGCTTGAATTTTTTGATAAATATGCAGTTTCTCGGCTCTCTCCTTTAGGAAGCCATAAAGGCTTATCGAAAAAGGGATTAGTAATTACGGCTTGAACACGTGTCATGGCCATTCTCCTCTTACAAGATACTTAAGCTTGCAATAATTCCCTGCATAACTATTCTAATACAGTAGAGCAGACAATGGCTATATCCATCAAAATGTGTTTGATAATGAAATACCCTCATGATATATTTAGCAATATTTAGGAGAGATTGAAAACAACGCGAATGACATAACTATTTCATATGACTAAGGAAGCGAGTGTTGTTTGGTGGAAAATAAAGCTGTCATACTTGGCTCAAACTTTTACACAGGTTTAAGCATCATAAGAGGCCTCGGTTCCAAGGGGATCTATACTGTAGCAATGGATTATTCCAAGCAAAATACATATGGCGCCAAATCCAAATACTTAAGCGAGCAAATTATTGTTCCTCATTATAAACAGCAGAAAGAGGAGCTTCTGCACTATTTAATCGACTACGCCAAAAAGCAGGACAAGAAGCCTGTCCTTTTTCCGAGCGTCGACCCTTATGTGGAGTTCGTTGATTCTTATTTGGACGAACTCAAAAAGTACTACCATATAAATATGAACGTTCAAGGCTTTTGGAGCAATATTATGGATAAGGAGTATCTCCATACCCTTACAACAAAACACGGTGTATTAGTGCCAGAATCGATCAGCCCAGCTGAGGAACGATTTGAAGAAAGAGTCGTTGCTGAGATCGGCTTTCCATGTATCGTGAAACCCACGGACTCTCCAGCTTTCGTGGACTTTTTCCGAGCCAAAATATTCACATGCCATAACTTGGAGGAAATGAGAGCTGCAATCGAGAAATCGAGGCAAGCTAAACTTCAGGTTATCGTGCAAAGAATTATTCCCGGCTTCGATGACCATGTCTATACGCTTGATGCCTACTTGGATCAGAGTTCAAAGGTAACTCACTGGATGACCTGTCAAAAACTACGGCAATTCCCGATTAACTTTGGCGCCTCTTCCTTTACAAAGCAAAAGTACATAGAGGAGCTTTACCACATCGGTGCCCCTTTTCTAGAAGCGATTGGCTATAAGGGCTTCGCCGAAATTGAATTCAAAAAAGATGCGGTAACCGGCAAGTATTATTTGCTGGAGATTAATGCAAGAACGACTACACTGGACCCCCTCCTTCAAAAATGTGGCGTTAACTTCCCACTGCTCGCTTACAACGAGCTTGTAGGCAAGCCGATTGGAAGCTATGCGATTACAAGCGATACAGGGATCGCCTTCTGCTTTTTGTTTGAAGATCTTATTTCATCGCGTGATTATGTCCGAACCAAACAGTTAAGCGTCCTGCCAATCGTTAAATCCCATTTTGTCAAAAGAGCGCCTGCCATCTGGAGCTTAAGCGACCCAGCGCCTGCCGTATCATTCTGCTATATGGTATTTAAAAAAATAGTGAGGAAAGTTTCACAACGGAGGGTAATACGGCAGCCGTAACTATAAGACGAAAAGATAGCACAATAGGAAAACCTCCCGTTAAAGCAGCTGAATCAGCTCAATTAAAAGGAGGTTTTTATTAAATTTCTATAAGTAAGGTGTTCCCTCCATCAAGCTTCATTCCCTTTTGAATCTACAAAAAACCAATAAACGATAAATTGTAAAACGCTCATCCATAGGATGAACAGCAATGAATTTCCGTTTAATGAATCTAGCACTTGTTTCAATAAAGACAAAGGCTCCGTAAACAAATGAATAGAATGAAAGCGTAAAAATCTTCCTATATAAATCCCTAGACCGCCGAGAAGCATAAATCCAAATAAAATCAGTTTATTCCACTTCGTATTTATAAGAAGCAGTTGAATCTCTTTGATCATTAAAATGTAAAAAAATAGAGCTATGAAAACCCCGCTGATTAACACAAAGAAGTTCCACCACTCATTAACGTGAAGTCCCTCCATATAATCAAACGAAAAGAAATTGAGATGAATCAGATCGGTTACAACGTAGAACACATTTGGCGAGAGCAGGATGAAAACGATAAAGAAAACAAAACTAACCAGCATATTTCTTTTCTTATGCGACTTAAATAAAGGCAGCAAAAAAGACAGCTCAAGTGCTGCAAAAGCAAGAAATAAATTAAAAATCATAAATGAATAATAGTTATCCAACGTAAACAGAAGCGCTATATACGTAAAAAAAGATATTCTCGCCTTAAAACGATTATTCATCCAAACACTCCTATTGTTATCCATTTTATGCATTTTCGGGTGAAAGGTATCAAAAGCCTTGCGAGATTGCCTCGCAAGGCTTTTTCGTTCTACTTTTGAAGCCGATTGGCTAATATTTTCCCTAATGCCTCTTCCGCTGCAAAAACTTCAATCGGGCTATCAGGATTTTCTCGGGTATGCTTTAACCGTTCAATTGATTCATCATTAATGTGAGCGGGATCAATGAAAGACAATGCCCATGCTGCCCAAAAACAAGCTTTATCATTTGTGGAAGCGAGTATTTGCAGTAAATAAGGGACGCTATGGCTGCCTATTCTCGTTAAAGTTAATGCAGAGGCCATTCTGAGCTGTTCATTGTCCTCCTTCAACAAGGCAGCAACCTGAGCAGTAGATTCTGATGCTGCTTCGCCAAACTCACCTAGTACAACAACGATCATAGTACGTACAGATACATCCCTTACATGCAGTTGTTCGATTAAAGCTGGAATTACACTTGTCCCTTGTTTTTTCAAATTATGTATCGCATGAAACGCTTCTTGTGTATTTGTGCTGCCTAGTTTCATGATATTAGCATCAAATGGTTTTAAGTCAGACATTGTTTTATCTCCTTTTTATAAGATGAAAAAAACAAATCCTTTAATGTATACAAATCTTAAAAAGATGACACACTACATTTTTCCATTCCAAATGTAAAACGTTTTTTTCTGAAAGAATGTTGCGGAACATACACCTCTAAGCTCAGGTATCAGCTCATTGTAAGTACAACTCATGAATTTTTCCTTATAATCTACATTATCCAACATTAGGATTGAACATTTGTTCATTTATGATTTTACATATGTTCAAAGTCGTGTTATTATAAGCGTGAAATTAAGCATTCGTATAAGGGGAAGGTGAACTGGCTATGTTAAATTTGTCTGGAATGATTGATCATACGCTTTTGCGTGCAGATGCCACAAAGTCTGAGATTACAAAATTAACGGCAGAAGCGAGAAAATATAGTTTTGCTTCCGTTTGCGTCAATCCAACTTGGGTAGCTTACGCTGCTGAGCAATTGGCAGGCAGCACCGTTAAGGTTTGTACAGTAATCGGATTTCCATTAGGGGCTTCTACTACGGAGACAAAGGCCTTTGAAGCTAAGAACGCTATTGCAAATGGAGCGACTGAGGTTGATATGGTCATTAACATTGGTGCACTCAAAGATGGCGACGACGACTTTGTACAAAAAGATATTCAAGCTGTTGTTGAAGCCGCTGCTGGTAAAGCCATTGTGAAAGTAATTATCGAAGCATCACTGCTTACAGACGATGAAAAAGTACGCGCTAGTCAGTTGTCTGATCGTGCGGGTGCGGATTTCGTGAAAACATCGACAGGTTTTTCAACTGGCGGAGCAACTGCTGAAGACGTAGCGCTTATGCGCAAAACGGTTGGGGACAAGCTCGGCGTTAAAGCTTCCGGCGGCATTCGCAGTCTTGAAGATATGGAAAAAATGATTGCAGCAGGCGCATCAAGAATCGGTGCCAGCTCAGGCGTGAAGATTATGGAAGGCGAGCAATCGACCTCTTCTTACTAAATAGATATGATGGTGCTGCTCCAATTTGGAGCAGCCTTTACAGGAGGATTGTAGGATGAAGGAACAGTTAATTAAAGAAGCGATTGAAGCCCGTCAGCATGCTCATATCCCCTACTCGCATTTTGCAGTTGGTGCCGCTCTACTAACAGGCAGCAAACGCATTTACCGAGGCTGTAATATTGAGAATGCATCGTTTGGATTAACGAATTGCGCTGAGCGAACGGCTATTTTCAAAGCGGTATCCGAAGGTGAACGCATCATTGAAGCTATTGCAGTAGTGGCAGATACCGAAGGTCCTGTATCTCCATGCGGCGCTTGTCGACAGGTATTGGCTGAATTTTGTGATGAGAATACAAAAATCTATTTAACAAATCTCCATGGGCATACAGAAGAATGGACCATGGCACAGTTGCTGCCAGGTGCTTTTCAAGCCTCCGATATGAAATAGTAATCTGTGAATCTATTGTAAGCGCTTCATAGTAATTCTAAACTCGCACAATATTAACTAACTAGGAGAATGAACCATGAAATTTTTAATCGCTATATTAGGTTTGCTTGTTGTTCTTGGGCTTTCTTACATCGCGAGCAATAACAAAAAGAACATTCGCTATAAACCGCTAATTATCATGGTCGTCCTGCAGGTGATCTTAGCCTTCGTTCTATTAAACACCTTAGCTGGTGCTGTTTTAATTAAAGGATTCTCCAGTATGTTTGAGAAATTGCTTGGCTATGCCCATACGGGGATTGAATTCGTATTTGGCGGCTTATTGAATGAAGGACAGTTTTCTTTCTTCTTGAGTGTACTGCTGCCAATCGTGTTTATTTCCGCGCTCATTGGTATATTGCAATACATCAAGGTTTTGCCGTTTATCGTCAAATATATCGGTCTTGTCTTGAGCAAAATAAATGGCATGGGAAAATTGGAGTCCTATAATGCGGTAGCTTCTGCGATTTTGGGACAATCAGAGGTTTTCATTTCCGTTAAAAAGCAAATCGGGTTGCTGCCTAAACATCGGTTGTATACATTGTGTGCTTCGGCGATGTCTACGGTGTCGATGTCGATTGTCGGCTCGTACATGCAAATACTCGATCCAAAATATGTAGTAACGGCGCTTGTGCTGAATCTGTTTGGCGGATTCATCATCGCTTCCATTCTTAACCCTTATAAGGTTGAGCCGGAAGATGATATTTTGCAGGTGCAAGAAGAAGAAAAACAATCCTTCTTTGAAGTGTTGGGCGAATATATATTAGATGGCTTCAAGGTTGCTATCATCGTCGCAGCTATGCTTATCGGTTTTATCGCCATGATCGCGCTCGTAAATGGACTTTTCAGCGGTATCATTGGCATCTCGTTCCAAGAACTGTTAGGCTATATTTTTGCTCCCTTCGCTTTTATCATGGGTGTTCCATGGAAAGACGCAGTCGACGCAGGAAGCATTATGGCTACAAAAATGGTATCCAACGAGTTTGTCGCTATGCTTGAGCTAGAAAAATATCCTAATTTGTCCGCTCGCGCTGTCGGCATTGTCTCTGTATTTTTAGTTTCATTCGCCAACTTCTCATCGATCGGCATCATTGCCGGCGCTGTGAAAGGCCTGCATGAAAAACAAGGTAACGTCGTGGCTCGATTTGGGTTAAAATTGTTGTACGGGGCTACTTTAGTTAGCGTCTTGTCTGCCATTATTGCCGGACTGTTTATTAAATAACAAGGAGCCTAAAACCAATGAACAAGTTTCAAAGAATTCACCTTGTTGTCATGGACTCTGTAGGTATCGGCGAGTCGCCGGATGCAGCAAGCTTCGGGGACGTTGATGTCGATACACTCGGTCATATCGCACGGGAATGCGGAGGTCTGGAGATGCCTAATATGGCTAAGCTCGGACTATCCAACATTAAGGAAATTGCTGGAGTGAAGGTCGCAGACCAGCCGCTTGCTTATTATACAAAAATGCAAGAAGCATCCAATGGCAAAGATACAATGACGGGCCACTGGGAGATCATGGGACTTCATATTGCAGTACCATTTCGTGTCTTCGCAGATGGATTCCCGCAGGAATTGATTGCTCGCATTGAAGCTCATACCGGTCGCAAGGTCATTGGGAACAAACCTGCAAGCGGCACTGAGATTATCGACGAGCTTGGTGAAGAGCATATGCAGACGGGCGCGCTGATTGTATACACTTCTGCTGATTCCGTGCTGCAAATTGCTGCTCATGAAGAGGTTGTTCCACTGTCAGAGCTTTATGAAATTTGTGAATTTTGCCGAGAAATCACACTGGAAGATCCCTACATGCTGGGGAGAATTATCGCACGTCCTTTTGTTGGCGAGCCAGGCCATTTCAAAAGAACATCCAATCGCCATGACTATGCGTTGAAGCCATTTAATAGAACAGTAATGAATGAGCTAAAAGATGGTGGATTTGATGTCATCGCTCTTGGTAAAATATCCGATATATACGATGGTGAAGGTGTTACGAAAACGGTGCGTACAGTGTCCAATGCAGACGGCATGGATCAATTTATCGCGACCCTTGACGAATCGTTTACGGGAATCAGCTTCTTGAACCTCGTTGATTTTGATGCGCTATTCGGGCATCGCCGCGATCCAAAGGGCTATGGACAAGCATTGGAAGAATATGATGCTCGTTTGCCAGAGGTTTTCGCCAAATTAACGGATCAGGATTTACTGATCATTACAGCCGATCACGGCAATGACCCGACTTATCATGGTACGGATCATACTCGTGAATATGTGCCTCTACTCGCATACTCGCCGCGTTTTCAACAAGCTGGTCAAGCTCTGCCGATAAGCGAAACCTTTGCAGATATTGGGGCAACCATTGCTGAAAACTTCGGAGTAAAGATGCCAGAGCATGGCAAAAGCTTTTTGGGACAATTAAAATAACGATTTTAGAGGAGAATGTTGATGAGCGTTCATATTGCAGCCGAACAAGGCCAAATTGCAGAAACCATTTTATTGCCGGGAGATCCGCTAAGAGCCAAATATATTGCGGATACTTATTTGGAGGATGTAATCTGCTATAACGAAGTTAGGGGCATGCTAGGTTTTACAGGTACTTATAAAGGAAATCGCATATCCGTGCAGGGAACTGGAATGGGCGTCCCTTCAATCAGTATTTATGTGAATGAATTGATTAAGGACTATGGCGTTAAAAATCTAGTTCGTGTAGGCACTTGCGGCGCTATGCAGGAAAGCGTGCATGTTCGTGAAGTTATTTTGGCGCAAGCCGCTTGTACAGATTCCAGCGTTAATCGCCATGTTTTTGGCGGATATGATTTCTCGCCAATCGGCAGCTTCTCCTTGTTAAAGGCAGCCTATGAGCGCGGTATTGAAAAAGGGCTAAAATTGCATGTCGGCAATATTTTCTGCTCGGATACTTTCTACCGCGATGATAAAACAATTGTTCAAAGACTGATGGATCACGGCGTTCTAGGTGTAGAAATGGAAACGACAGCACTTTATACTCTTGCAGCTAAATACGGCGTTAACGCACTCACGATTCTAACAGTAAGCGACCATCTTCTAACTGGCGAAGAAACGACTTCGGCAGAGCGTCAAAGCACCTTTAACGATATGATGGAAGTTGCTCTTGAAACCGTAATTTCACTATAATTTGATATTAAATAATCAATGAACAGCGAGGAGACAACAACATGAGAATGGTTGACCTAATTGAGAAAAAACGTGACGGCGGAGAGCTTACAACAGAGGAAATCAACTTTATTATTGAAGGCTATACGAAGGATGAAATTCCTGACTATCAGGTTAGCGCCTTGGCTATGGCTATCTTCTTCAAGGATATGACAGAGCGCGAACGCGCTGACTTAACGATGGCGATCGTGAATTCCGGCGATACGATTGATCTGTCGGCAATTGAAGGCGTGAAGGTAGATAAGCACTCCACTGGCGGTGTTGGCGATACAACTACGCTTGTACTTGCTCCACTTGTTGCTGCACTGGATATCCCGGTTGCCAAAATGTCAGGCCGCGGTCTTGGACATACTGGCGGTACAATCGACAAGCTCGAAGCCATTGCAGGATTCCATGTAGAAATCGGCAAGGATGAATTTGTGAACCTCGTGAACAAGGATAAAATTGCGGTTATCGGACAATCCGGCAATTTGACGCCAGCTGATAAGAAGCTATATGCTTTGCGCGATGTTACAGCAACGGTAGATTCTATTCCGCTCATTGCCAGCTCGATTATGAGCAAGAAGATTGCTGCAGGTTCAGATGCTATCGTGCTGGATGTGAAAACAGGCGCTGGTGCGTTTATGAAAACTGTTGAAGATGCCAAAGAGCTTGCACATGCTATGGTAAGCATCGGCAATAACGTTGGCCGTAAGACGATGGCCGTCATCTCAGATATGAGCCAGCCGCTTGGACTCGCAATCGGCAACGCGCTTGAAGTGAAAGAAGCAATCGATACACTTCAAGGAAAAGGACCTAAAGATTTGGAAGAGCTTTGCCTTGCACTAGGCAGCCAAATGGTGTTTCTTGCGAATAAAGCTAGTTCTCTAGAAGAAGCCGAGGAAATGCTGAAGGAAGTTATTCGCAACGGCAAAGCACTCGAAAAATTCAAATCGTTTATCGCTAATCAAGGCGGCGATCCTTCGGTTGTAGATCATCCTGAGAAATTGCCGCAAGCGCCTTATCTGATTGAAGTGCCTGCCAAAGCAGACGGCGTGGTCACTGAAATTATTGCCGATGAGATCGGAACTGCAGCGATGCTGCTTGGAGCTGGACGTGCGACGAAGGAATCGGAAATTGATTTGGCTGTTGGCCTCATGCTGAATAAAAAAATCGGCGATGCGGTTAAAACAGGTGAATCCCTCGTTACGATTCATTCCAACCGTGAGAATGTTGATGATGTGCTTAATATCATTTACGAAAACATCCGCATCGRCAGCAGCGTAACACCACCCGTTCTCATCTACGGAATTGTGACAGAATAATATAATTACAAAGAGGACCGTTGGAGCTTGCCGTTTAGGCAGCTACAACAGTCCTCTTCTTTAATTACAGCAGACCATATGCACCGATTTAATTACCTTCAGCCAGCAACAGCTGCTCTGCTTTGAAATGTAGCTCCCATACGTTGCAGGTTTGATTTGCCAGTATAATACTGGTAGAATCCATCTCCGGGTAATAGGCAAACATAGCAGCTACACCTACATTTGAACCCTCTTTATACATTCGAATTAGTTTGCCATCATTATTGTAGAGAAAATGAAAGCCATATCCGTTTACGATTTTGCCCCATTCATACTTTTGTTCGATGGCAGAATGAGGCTTCATGATCTCGGTCGTCATCTCCTCGGATAACAACCTTCCATTAATGAGTGCACGCATGAACAAGTCAAGGTCGCCGACAGTAGTAAATGCACCTCCATCAGAAGTACCCATTGGCGGATAGGAATATATGTTTTTACGCCACGCGACTATATTTTGTTTGTCGTAAATGGCGGCGTAGCCTTCAGCAATAGGAGCATCTCCCTCATCTTTTGAGCTAAATGCTGTATTCTGCATCCCGCAAGCACGAAATATATGTTCATCTACATAGCTTCGATAGTTTCCATTGGTTGCTTTCTCAATCGCGAGGCCTAGCAGCACAAATGCACAGTTATTATAGCTGACGTTAGTTCCCGCCTTGAATTTGGGTTTCTTATACGCAAACTGAGGAATAAAATCAGCACAATCTCTTATCGAGTAATTGGGCTTGTTTATGAACAAATCCTCGTAGCTCTCTCCCATTTCTTCATCTGCATCATCAGCAATACCTGACGTATGCGTAAGTAAATGAGTGATCGTAACGTCGCTTGGTATTTTGGTGCCAGTGAGGTCGATGATTGCTGTAATTCGGTCTTCCAGCTTTATTTTGCCTTGCTCAACAAGCTGAAGTATCGCAACTGCAGTAAACAATTTGGTAATCGAAGCTGTATCGAACATCGTATTCATCTGGTTTGCCACTTTAAATCCTCTATGTGCAAAGCCGTATGCTCGAGCGAATATGACCTTGCCGCCTTTGTTCACTAATACTGCACCTGAAAAATGATGCTGCTCATGATACTGATCAAATAAGGAAGTTAGTTCTTTTTCCATCTCTAAAACCCTCTCATTATTAACATAGCTTCATTTTACCATTTGCATATTTCCATATCCGATAAAGTTTAACTATAATGATTTGTTATCAGGTTTTAGTACTCCTGAGAGCCGCGGCTTGTTCATTACCCGATTAAAGGGGCAGACCCACCTAACAAGCCATTTACCTCATTGCCTTCCTTACGCCAATATTCCATGCCGCCAAGCATCTCCTTTACCTTAAAGCCAAGCCCAGATAAACGAGCGGCACCTTTGGCAGCTCCATTGCATGCCGGCCCCCAGCAGTATACAACAATGACTTGTTCCTTTGAGAAGGATGAAGTCCTCTCCTCATTAATCATATTGGACGGCAGGTTAATCGCACCAGGAACATGGCACTCTTCATAAGCTTTTGCGCTGCGAACATCGATGAGCAGAAAGTCATTAACGCCCCGCTTCATATCATGACATACGTCAGAAACATCTGTTTCTACAGCCAGTTTGTTCATATAATGACGATGGGTATCCTCCGGTGAAGCTGCTGGTGTTTCAAGAACAAGCGATACATAAGATTCGTTTTCCATTTCCGCTGCCTCCATTTGGGCTGTTATATTTAAGCCGTTCGATTTCTTAAATACAATTTAGCACAGCCTTAAACAATGGAGTTATCGATAGAAATCTATAGTACACTTCATTAATTTTGATGATTAACCCCGCCAACAAGCTCTAAGAACCCCGTAAACGCTTTGGATTTCCATTTCTTCTTGGCATAGATGAGCTGTGTATAGAACTTACAATCGGGGTGCGCAAAAGGAACAGCAATCAACTCGCCTTTCTGAACCGCATCAGCAACGACAATACGCGGCAATAAAGCAATTCCAAGACCGTACATCACACACTGCTTAATCGCTTCTAAATTGCCAAACTCATACGATAATGTATAATTCACATGGTTATGTTTGAGTACCTTGAGCAGCATAGCCCGGTAGGTGCAGCCATTCTCTGTTAAAATCATCGATTCGTTCTCCAAATCTTCAACCTGCACCTTATCAAAGCTTACGAAGCGATGATCGGGACTTGCAATGATGACAAGCTCCTCTTCCCTCAAAATACAGCTGTGAAGCTCAGGATCAGCAAACGGCGGATCTAAGATGATCCCGACATCTAAAGCTCCCTCTTTTACACTCTCGATAATTACCGGTTCATTCCCCGGCTGAATGACAATGTTAACCTGCGGGTAGCTTAAACGATACGCCTGAAGATGCGGGGGGAGGAAAAAAGCAGCCAATGTCTCAATCGTACCAATGGTCAGCGTGCCCTTCGACTGTGTGGAGAGAACTTCTTTTGACTCCTCATGCAGCCTAACGATATCGTCGGCATATTGCAATAGCGTTTCCCCGGCCATCGTTAGCCTCATTTTCCTCCCAAATCGCTCCACTAGAACTGCCCCATACGATTCTTCAAGCTTCTGAATTTGAGTCGTAATACTCGACTGCGCATAACCCAGAGTTTCAGCAGCTCGTGTGAAGCTCCCCCACTTTGCTACTTCGCGAAATGTTTTTAAGTACGTTAATTCCAAGGCGCTATTCCCCTTTCTATAGGGAGAATCGTTCCCCTATTATAACTAGGATTTAGCTGTTGTTCATTCGTATTTCACAACATTAAATACGTCCTAACATGATGCGCAAGCCGACTACGATCATGGACGGCACTAATAACTTATCGCTTTTTCCCCAAATAGGAGATGTGCTATGTGGCGACTGTATCTCGTAATTCTTTGAATCTGCAAATTCCTTCAACCGATCTTGCGAGGAGTCTGTTTCACCATTAGGATATCCAACTTCGACCTGCCCATTTTCTACTTTAGATGCCGTTATCCAGCTTGGGGATAGCAATTTAAGATTAGGAGGGATGTCAGATAAGAAAAAGACGTATTCTTCACCGGATTTGAACTTCATAGAAAAATCAGGACATGCATTTCCAGCTGGATATTTGCTTCTATTGTCTATCGTTTCTGGCAAATAAATCGTCTGCGGCGCTTTGCCCGGTCCAGCATATGAAGTAACAGCCAGTGTAACTTTTCTTCCGTCCTCACTTATATCAGCCACCTTGCCATAAACCATAGCTTTCGACTCATAAGCCTCTTCAAAGTTCCATGGGATAGGTGAGCAAGCATGGACAAAATTAGCGTTCACTACGATAAACAAACAGATGAAGCTAAGTGTTAGTAATAGTACTTTATTTCTCATGTTCATCACTCCCATTCATTCTTATATCCTATAACGATGGGATGGAAATAATTGTTGCTGCTCTGCTGCCGACTTCAAAGCAATAACCGCAGTCGCATCTAATTTAAGTCAACGGACTAATATCTTTTCGAAAATAATAATGTTTGCTGCCTAAGGGCGCGTCTTCAAAAACCGCCACTTCTCTATAACCGTTTTTCTTATAAAATTCCGGCGCCTGAAAACTAAACGTGTTTAGCTTAATGAAGGTGCATTTCTTCTCTTTAGCTATTTTCTCTATTTGGGATAGCAGCTGGCTGCCGAGACCTGTGCCTCTAAGAGCTTGATC